>JBFFMB010000450.1:0-2111 GCA_041554455.1 Bacteroidales bacterium | reverse complement strand
TAAGCATGATAGGCATTGAGTAGCTTTTATCCAAATCATCATCCTGAACTATTAATGCACCATTATAATTGAAGCCAGCTTCAATCTGGAAACTCCCAGCAGGCATATTAAAGGCACTAATGGTTTGTCCGGGACGATCGGTAGAAAAAGGTTGTTGCGAAAAAGCGACTACACTTATAATCGCACACAATAATGTTAATTTTATTTTAATTGCATTCATTTGTTTAAATAGATTAATTTGTTTTATTATTATGTATTATCGGTTGATTTTTTTTTTTAATATTCTACTTAATGAATATCTTCTAGTAAATATTCGATATTGCTATCCATTAAATTTTGAAGATTTTTGGAATCTTTTCAATTTTCCAATCCAAATAGCCAATCAATGATTTTCTTAGAAAACTCTCCAACTCAAACCTAAATTAAAGCTATTCATTTCAATGGAATCGCCTCTTCCGTAGAAAGCATCCAATTGAAATTTTTCACTTAATAAATATGAGGCACCTATATTATAATTAACGTCTGTTCTGGAGTCTTCATATTCAGGAGTAAATGTTTCATTATAGGTTTCGGCAAATATTGAAAAGTAATTGGATACAGTATAGCTTGCTGATAAACTATTTGAAAAATGAAAGATTCCATTCGAATCACGAATTATACCCATATTATAAGCCATTGAAAATTTCTCAGTCCATTGATGATTTACAGCAAAAGTCAATCCTCCTGTAATCTTGTGATTGCTCAAAGGTGAATCGTCTTGAGGAAGAGTCACATAACCAATAAAAGCGTAATTTGTTTTATGATACTCATTATTTCGAAGATTTAATTTGAAGCTAAATTTAAAATCGGTCAACCCTTTTGCTGTTGGATAAAAATGGCTATCCAGAATTTTATAGGAATTCTCCAATCTCAGTTCCAAGAAATCCAACACCCCATATCTAAGCATGACAGGCATCGTATAGATTTTATCTAAATCATCATCTTGAGCAATTAATGCAACCTGATAATTGAATCCAGCTTCAATCTGAAAACTCCCAGCAGGCATATTAAAGGCACTAATAGTTTGTCCGGGACGATCGGCTCTAAAGGTTTGTTGGGAGAAAGCGATAGTACTAATAATCGCGCATAATATTGTTAATTTTATTTTTATTGTGTTCATTCTAAATTTGTTTAATCTGCTTTCGTTATTACTTATTTTTGGTAGTTCAATTTAGTTTGTTCAAAATAGTTTCAATATAATTTATCAAGCCCATCTTTTTACTTGCATAATCACAATTTATTTGCATTGCAATAGCGAGTTTTTTATCTGGGAAGTAAGCGAATATTGAATTATAGCCTGGCATAGTTCCTGTGTGACCGTAGGCCACTCCATGATCTGTATAATAAATAAAGCTACCCATCCCATAAGATAAGTTTATTGCTATATCAGTTCCCATCAATGTAGGGCTAACAATTTTACTTAAATTTTCGTTAGAAAAGACTTTTGCCTCATAATATATTTTGGCCCAACGGGCAAGATCAGACGTAGTTGAAACCATACCACCACCTGTCCACTCCATTTGTGGGTTGAATATAAATCGACCATTTTCAAGCACTTTCCCTTTTAATCCAAACATTTCATCTGATGAGTATCCCATCGACAATCCTTCAATATCACGTTTAATGGCTGGGTAGGTATGATTTAAATTGTTTGGCTTCAATAGTCTATTTACAACTTCTTGATAATAATCAGAACTTGTTATTTTTTCAATTAACATTCCAATTAACAAATAATTTGTATCGGAATAAGCCCAGCCCTTACCAGCTTCATGTACTGCGTCTTCATTAAAGATAAACGACAGACGATCTTTATAAGACCATACTTTATCAGGATTATTTCTAACCGTATCCCAAACGCTAGGATTCAACACATAGCGAGGCAATCCACTGATGTGTTGAAGCAACATTTCTACCGTTATATCTTGAATGTTTGGCAATAAATTCAACCATTCAACTTCTGGAAAATAATCAATGTATTTCTTGTTTAGCTCAACTTTGCCTTCTTCTATGAGCTGCATTAAAACTGCTACCGCATAGGTTTTTCCGATACTTCCTGAGAACATTGTATTTTC
>JBFFMB010000449.1:0-2139 GCA_041554455.1 Bacteroidales bacterium | reverse complement strand
GGTGTATCAAGGTCGATAAAGCATCTACCGATTCGCCATTTAAGAGAATATCTAATTTAACCAAGTTTGCAGGTTGATAACTGGATTGATGATAATCGAAAGAAGCATAGCCTTTAGAGATGCTTTTAAGTTTATCATAAAAATCAAATACAATTTCACCCAGTGGCATTTCAAAGGTCACTTCAACACGATCGCTAGTTAAATACACTTGATTTTTAAGGATTCCTCTTTTGTCAATACAAAGTTTCATTACCTGACCGATATAGCTCGATTTGGAAATGATCTGGGCTGTAATGAAGGGCTCCTCAATATGATCTATGAATTTTTCATCGGGGAGTCCCGATGGATTATGCACTTCGGTTATTTCCCCTTTACGGGTCACTACTTTATAAGAAACATTGGGAACTGTTGTAATTACATTCATATCGAATTCACGATCCAAACGTTCTTGTACAATTTCCATGTGTAAGAGTCCTAAAAATCCGCAACGGAAACCAAATCCTAAGGCCACAGAGGATTCAGGAACAAAAGTCAGCGATGCATCATTTAATTGGAGCTTTTCAATACTGGCTCGGAGTTCTTCGTATTCATCTGCATCAACAGGATATATCCCTGCGAAAACCATGGGTTTTACTTCTTCAAATCCAGGAATAACATTTTGACTAGGATTTAGAACATGGGTAATGGTGTCTCCCACTTTAACTTCTTTAGAGGTCTTGATTCCGCTGATAATATAGCCTACATCACCAGCCGCTAACATTGGTTGCGATTCGCGCTCCAATTTTAAATAACCAATTTCATCGGCATGATATTCTTTTCCGGTATTTACAAATTTAACGAAATCACCTTTTCTAATCGTTCCGTTTACAATCCTGAAATAAGCAATAATTCCACGGAAGGAATTGAAAACGGAATCAAAAATCAATGCTTCCAAGGGGGCCTCTGGATCACCCTTAGGGGCTTTAACCTTGTGGATAATTTGACTAAGAATTTCTTCAACGCCCATGCCTGTTTTACCGCTAGCCTCAATAATATCTTCTTCCTTGCATCCTATCAAATCTACAATTTGATCTTTCACTTCATCGGGCATGGCATTATCCAAGTCCATTTTATTCAAAACGGGTATGATCTCCAGATCGTTTTCGATCGCTAAATATAAATTTGAAATGGTTTGTGCCTGTATGCCTTGGGTTGTATCGACAATTAAAAGGGCTCCTTCGCAGGCAGCAATTGATCGCGAAACTTCATAGGAGAAGTCAACATGACCGGGTGTATCAATCAGGTTTAGTTTATAATGCTCGCCTTCAAATTTATAATTCATTTGAATAGCGTGACTCTTGATGGTAATCCCTCTTTCACGTTCAATGTCCATATCATCCAAGACCTGTGCTTGCATGTCTTTTCCGGAAACCGTATCCGTAAATTGTAATAGACGATCAGCCAAAGTACTTTTACCATGGTCGATATGAGCGATTATACAAAAATTCCTAATATTTTTCATTATCGCAAAAATAACATTAAAAATTTAATTCTCAATCAGAAATGTACTAACTTTAAACTTAAATATTTGCACCCGAATTTGTGTGATATTTTTAACACAATTAATACTGAAAGGAATATAAAGATGAAGAAAATTAGAGTGGGTTTAATGGGATTTGGAGAAACTCCTCGCCACATTTATCGTCTCTGCTTAGAAAACGAATTGATTGAAATTGTTGCTATTGCCGATATTGGTTTGCCACATATTCTGCATTATTTATTGGTATCCGAATCCAAAAAAGATATCGATGTAGTATTGGATGGGAACTTTATTGTTTCGAAAAATGGGAAAGCCCGAATTATGATGGGTGGAAATCCAGGGGATATTCCTTGGGATGTTTTTAATGTGGATGTGGTAATTGACGGAACCGGGAAATACCGTACCTCAGCAGAGATGACTAAACATATCAATGCGGGTGCAAAGCGCGTGATCATTACACATTTGCCCAAAGATGATATTGATAGGGTTATCGTGATGGGTGTGAACCATCATACCATTAAACTCTCCGATAAATTAATTTCGGCTGGTTCAGCAACAACAAATGCAGCCGCTACTATTTTAAAGATTTTAGATGAAGCTTTTGGTGTTGATTATGCGAT
>JBFFMB010000448.1:0-2147 GCA_041554455.1 Bacteroidales bacterium | reverse complement strand
TTTTAATTTTTTTGTTAATAATACATGCATGTTCCTCTAAGATGCATAAACAATTAAAAAGGTTGCGCAGCTTTATATTTTTTAACAAATTCGATTTAAATAAGCGATAAAAAGTATGAATCTATCGAAATGAAAATTTAGAAATAATGCTAGCTCTCAATTTGAATCAGTTCAGTTCCTGACTCTATGAACTTGCCAAACGAATGAAATAATAGATTATGCTGTTTCAAGATTAACTCAACACATTCAGCTTCATTTTCTTCCACAGCAATTAAAAGTCCACCACTGGTTTGAGGATCGCATAAAATATGCTTTTGAACTGAATCAGTTATTGTTAATTTATGCCCATAACTATCCCAATTCCGATGAGTTCCTCCCGGGATGGCACCAGCATTTAAATAGTCTATAGCTTCAGGAAATATTGGGATTTTTTTATAATCAATAACAGCAGAAACGCCACTTCCCTCACACATTTCAATCAGATGACCTAAAAGACCAAAACCTGTAACATCGGTCATAGCAGAAACACCTTTTATTTTTGAAAGCTCCACTCCTACTTTATTTAAAAGCATCATCGAATCTGGAGCGATTTGCTGATGTTCGTCCTTAAGAATTCCTTGCTTTTGAGCTGTTGCTAGTATGCCTACACCCAGTGGTTTTGTCAAATACAGTTTTGAACCAGCCTTCGCACTACTATTCTGTTTCAAATTCGAAATATCAACCTTACCAGTAACAGCTAAACCAAAAATAGGTTCAGGGTTATCAATACTATGACCACCTGCCAAAGGAATTCCGGCTTCTTTACAAACAGCTCTTCCTCCTTCCATCACTTTAGCTGCAACTTCAGGAGCCAATTTATTGATCGGCCAACCCAATATAGCAATTGCAAGAAGAGGATTTCCTCCCATGGCATATACATCGCTGATGGCATTGACGGCTGCAATTTTTCCAAAAGTATAAGGATCATCAACAATGGGAAGAAAAAAATCAGTGGTGCTAATGATAGCTGTTCCATCGCCTAAATCATACACAGCAGCATCATCACGACTATGATTTCCAACCAATAAATTTTTATTTTCATCCTGAGGAATTGTTGTATGTAAGATAGTATCCAATACCTTAGGTGAAATTTTACAGCCACATCCGGCTCCATGACTGAATTGAGTTAGCTTAATCATTTTTATTATTTTTTAGAGCTTCAAGAAGCCTATTTGCATTGTTTGTATGATTTACTGTTTCTAATTTTAATTCATGCACATTCGCCTGATTATGTTTCGAAAGTCCACGCAAATAAAATTTATCGTAATATTTTAAGGTCATCATGGCTACATTGAAAAAGTCATTTTCCTCCAAATATTCTAAGGTGAGTTTGGCCTGATCAAAACCCAATCTTTTTTTTATTCTCTCGATTGAAAAAGCTAATTCTTCTTTCTTTAAACTAGCGTATTCTTCAACCAAATATTTTGCTCGTTCTTCTCTGGGAATATTCAAAAAATAGGTTTGATCATTTTTCATTTGAACATAAAGAGCTATGGGTATTACAACAGATCCGATATTATGACTCTCATCCTCCATCCATATTTCACGACTCAAATCAAGATTTCTCATTGTTTCAAACAGGTTGATTTCAAATTGTTCAACCGTGGGTTGTTGCCCCATATTGATCCCGCCAAAGGCTGAACCACGATGGTGAGCAATCCCTTCCAAATCGATTACTTGGTAATTATTTTTATGTAATATTTCAAGAATTTTGGTTTTCCCGCTTCCCGTATATCCGCCAATAATATTTAAGCGAAAGCTTTGTTCAAAAAATTGCAAAACATGATTTCTAAATGCTTTATAACCGCCTTCAATTTTAAATACGTCCGAAAATCCATGATCCAATAAGTGTTGCGCAAAAGAAGCACTACGCATACCTCCCCGCCAACAATGAACAATCACTTTTCCGGAGGGAGCATGTTTTTTGGACTGATCTATAAAGTCTTGGAGCTTTGGATTAACGTATTTAAGTCCAATATTTATCGCAATTTCTTTCGATTGACGCGTATAAGCGGTTCCAACAACAGCCCTTTCTTCATCCGAAAAAAGAGGAATATTAACAGCTCCCGGAATATGACCTTTAGCAAACTCACCAGGAGACCGAACAT
>JBFFMB010000447.1:0-2160 GCA_041554455.1 Bacteroidales bacterium | reverse complement strand
TATTAATATCTGAATAAAAAAGCTTTCGATTGTTTCTAACAATCGAAAGCTTCACATATAAAATTAGGAATTTTTTATTTCTTCAATAGTGGTTCGCTTTGGATTGAGTCCTGAACGATGGTTGTATTTTTTGGCTGCGCACTTCTTCGTCTAAATAATTCGCTAAAACTATCAAACTCTTTCCGATAAAAAATACCTATCCCTTGAGTATTGGGGGCTAAATTATCATATTGATTAACATTCTCGATATTACTTACATTTGAGCGATTAAATGCTTTGATTCTAAAACGCCCATCATCCGTTAGCTTCACTTCAATATTCACATCACCAACAATATCAGAGGCGGCTGAACCCGTATTTTGCAGACCTATCACACCCACATTTCCATCCACAGTTACACGGTTATCAAAGAATTGAGTTGAAAGGGCAAATTCAACTTCCTCTCTGGAAAGATCATCACCAGGACGGTAGTTAATCCCAATATCAAAATCTTTACTTATTTGTGACAACCAACTACTCAACTGATTAGAGATCAAATTAAATGAAGATGCACCAATCGTAGCTGTGCTTAATTGATCATAACTAAAACTACCCAAAACCAATAAATAAATAAGCTGCTGATTCATGACTGCATCATTCGTAGTATCAATCATAGCATAGGTCAATTGCTCAACATTTTTATCAATATTAGGGAGTTTAAAGCTAAAATCAATCACCGGATCGAAAAGTTGTTCTTTTAAACTCAAGTAACAATCGACATTTACACGTCGTGTAAGATCGGGTTCAATTTCAGCCAATGATGCTTTTGTTTTGTATAAAGCTCGAACATTAATAAGAGCTTCATAGGGATTTCCATTCCACGAAATTTTACCTCCTTCAATTATACTAAAGCGACGATTTACAATATTTTGGAGCGTAAACAGAAAGCTTCCTTGATTAATGGAATAATCGCCAAAAATTTCAAAATCACCTCTTGAATTAACATGCATAGTCATTTCACTATTTCCGTTGGCGTTGATACGTCCCATATTATAAGGCAGGAGTAATTCAATATTTGCATTTTGATTTACACTAAGATTCATATTGATACTCAATCCAGTAAGATCAACTTTATAATCAGGAATTTTCGTAATTGTATCCTGAGTATTTATAAAAACAATATAATCAGTTTCCGTAAGTTCCAAGCTATTATTAAGCGGAATTACAATTTCAGTTCCACGATCTGATTCCATAGTAACATCTAAAATCAAATTATCAATCGAACCATGCATATGAATATCGCCGCTAGCAAATGCCTTACCGTAAAACATATTATTTTGTGTTTGATTTGTATTCAAACAGCTAATATTCTGAGGGAAAAGACGGATATCAAATTTGAAATCAGTAAAATAATTATGCGTTATACTACCCAATGAGGCTGCATTATGCCCTAAAGAATCCTGCACAATAACTTCATTAAAAAGAATTCTATTCTCTCGGAATTTTACAATATTTGATAACTGATAATCGACGTTCAAATAATCAATTTTCGCTTTCGTTCCAATCAAGTTCAAGTCGCCTTCAAATACTGGTTTTTGTGTGGAACCACTAACTTTAAAATCGCCACTTCCATAGCCTCCCAAATCAGAAATGAAAGTAGAGACAAAAGGCTCAAGTGTTTTAAAACTAAACTTATCTAAGATTAAATCGTAATTCAATTGCTGTTCAATTCCTTTCGGATTGTAACGACCCGTTAGATTTAATACTTTTTCATTTGAATTACCAATTTTAATAAGTTCAAGATGAGAGAATAATGATTTTTCAAAAGGATCCCACTTTGTAAGTAAACTCGCGGTGCCAAGAGTTTCCTTATTAAAAACGAGATCATCAACGACAATATTGGCATCAATATTCACAGCATTATACACATCGGTTACACTTAAATAACCGTTCACAGAACCATCAATATCCAGATCCGGATTATTAATGAGTATATCAAAATTTGATAATTGCCAATTCGTAAACTCAACCTTTACAGTATCTTTCGGATCTTCAGAAATATCACCATCAAATCCAAAACGGGTATCATCAAGCGATATATTAAAATCACGAATAATCATTTTAGTTGAATCAAAGACAATAAATTTATTTTCATCAAAGTTTAAGGCAACATTATTTACG
>JBFFMB010000446.1:0-2169 GCA_041554455.1 Bacteroidales bacterium | reverse complement strand
TTACTTCGTAAAAATATTGAAAATGCCTATGTTAAATCTCCTGCAAATGGCAAGCTTTCCTCTTTTAGTGTTGAAATTGGTGAGATGAAATCAGCCGGTGCACATTTGGGTCAAATTGATATGCAAGATGGATTTAAATTAGAGGCTAATATTGACGAGCGCTATATTTCTCGTGTATTTATTGGACAAGGTGCTGAATTTGATTTCAATGGTAAAAATTTCCAATTGGAAATTATTCGAATTTATACAGACGTTACCAATGGATCATTCCAGGTTGATATGCATTTTCTAGGTGAGTATCCTCCAAGCATTAAACGTGGACAAACCATTCAATTACGTTTGAAATTTAGTAGTGAAACTGATGCGATTATCATCAAACGTGGCGGATTCTTCCAGGAAACAGGTGGAAATTGGATTTATGTTGTGGACGAATCAGGAAGTTTTGCAATTAAACGTAACATTAGAATTAATCGTCAGAATACGAACTATTACGAGGTAATGGAAGGTCTTCAACCAGGTGAACAAGTGATTGTGTCTTCTTATGATTCATTCGGAAATAAAGATAAACTGATATTTAAATAGAAATATAAAGGCGAAACCCTTTAAAAGAACCTAAAACATTAAAATTAAAATCTAGTATTATGATTAAAATTGAAAAATTATCAAAAGTATTTAGAACAGATGAAGTAGAAACAACTGCTTTAAATGAAGTGTCATTTGAAATCAAAAAAGGCGAATTCGTTGCCATCATGGGTCCTTCAGGATGTGGAAAATCAACCTTATTGAATATCCTTGGATTATTAGACAACCCAACTTCAGGCGACTATCATTTCCTTGAAAACGAAGTTTCAAAACATTCTGAAAAACAAAGAGCCAACTTACGTAAAAACAACATTGGTTTCGTATTCCAAAATTTCAATTTGATTGATGAATTAAACGTTTTTGAAAATGTTGAACTTCCGTTGATTTATTTAGGATACTCTAGCTCTGAGCGTAAAAAAAGAGTTGATGAGGTATTAGAACAAATGAATATTATCCACCGTAAAAAGCACTTCCCATTGCAATTATCAGGTGGACAGCAACAGCGTGTAGCTGTAGCTAGAGCAGTTGTTGCCAATCCTTCTTTAATACTTGCGGATGAGCCTACTGGTAACCTTGACTCTGCTCATGGTGAAGAAGTGATGAATTTATTAGAGAGCTTGAACCAAAAAGGAACCACTATTATCATGGTAACTCACTCTCAAAGAGATTCTGAATATTCTCAACGTGTAATCAGATTGTTTGACGGTCAGGTTATTAACGAAAATATTAAATCTGCTGCGAAAGTTTAAAAAATCTGAATAAGGCGAAATGCTTTATATATATTGCCTTTTTCTTGTTTAGTTAAATTCACAGCTATTTAAGAAAAAGGCATTTTTTGTCAATGCACCATAAGGTTAAGACTGCCCAACTTAACTATTAAAAGAAATTTTAAATCATAGTGAAATGATAAAAAATTATATAATAACCGCTATTCGGAATTTGATGCGAAACAAAGGGTTTTCTTTCATCAATATTCTGGGATTAGCAATTGGAATGGCAGCCTCTATCCTTATTTCTTTATGGGTATATGATGAATTAAGTTATGATGCTTTCCACGAAAAATCAGATCGAATTTTCCGTGTTGAAAGGGATATCTTTTTTAATGGACAACGCTATTTGGTTCCTGTTACTGGGGCGATTTATGGAGCTACTATTAAAAATGATTTTCCAGAGTATGATGAGGTCGTTCGTCTCTATAATAACGAACTCTCAGTTGAGGATCAGAAAAATACAGATCATCAGGAACGTGTCTTTTTCGCAGATAATAGCTTTTTCAATGTTTTTTCATTTAATCTGTTGAGAGGTGATCCGCGATTAGCACTCAAAGAACCCTTTAGCGTTGTGCTTACAACAAGAGGGGCTGAACGATATTTCGGTACAGAAGATCCGATCAATAAACAACTACTGATTGAATGGGAAGGTGAAAAAAAATCCTATTTAGTGACAGGAGTTATGGAAAATGTTCCACAAAACAGTCATTTTCACTTTGATGTTTTAGTATCCTTTAATACGTTGGACATTTTTATGCCGGAGAATTTAAAATCCTGGATGAATAATTATTTATACACTTATGTTTTATTAAAAGAG
>JBFFMB010000445.1:0-2179 GCA_041554455.1 Bacteroidales bacterium | reverse complement strand
TTGAAAGAGCTGTAATAATGAATAATACTGCAATGCTTGATGAGAATTCAATTATGCTTGATATCCCAAATGAGCATTCCTCAACCGATAATTTTCACATTAATAATGTGGAAAAGGAGGCCATCTTAAAAGCCCTCAAAGTTGTCAATTGGAATATGACTGAAGCAGCGAAAATATTGGGTTATGGGAGAAGTACTTTATACCGCAAAATGAAAAAATATGAACTTTAAGATATATAGAAACAAGCTGATTTTTTATATTTTGATGCTTATTGCAAGTTGTTCAGCGACTATCTATTTTTCTATTAGTTCATCCTTTTGGTTATTAGCTGGCTGGACGTTTCTGCTCGTTATTACGTTTTCAATTCTCTTAATTAGAGAGTCAGAAAAAAATAAAAGAGAATTGTATAATTTTATAAGTTCCATTACCTACGGCGAGTTTAAAAACTCGTATAAATCACGACGAGAAAAGGATGATCTTGCACAGGCATTTGATGATTTGATCTGTGTTTATAGAAATTTGAGTTCGGAAAAAGAAAAGAATCATTTATTTCTTCAAACGATTGTTGAACATATAAATATGGCTATTCTTTGTTTTGATAAAAATGGCGATATTGTAATTATAAATGAGGCTGCTAAGCAATTTTTTGGTCGTTCTTATATCATCAATCTGGACGTTGTTAAACGATTTAATAAACCCTTATCTGTAATTATAAATGACATTAAAAATGGCCAAAAAAAATTGTACAAATTCAGTAAATTGGGGAATACCTATAATGTTTCCATTCATGCTACGGAGTTTAAATTGCAGGATAAACCGTATAAATTAGTCTCAATTCAGGATGTCCGATTTGAATTAGAGGAACAGGAGCTAGATTCGTGGCGAAAATTGGTGCGGGTGTTAACGCATGAAATTATGAATACAGCGATTCCAATTTCAACTCTAGCCGGAGTTACTAATCAGTTTTTACTTGATGACAATGGAGCAGAAAGAAATTTAGCGACTTTAAATAAAGAAGATCAAAACGATTTACGTCATAGTTTAAAAACGATTGAGAAACGTAGTAAAGGAATGGTAGAATTTGTGCAAGCAACAAAGAGTTACACCAATATGCCTGCAGCCAAATTTGAACAAATCAATTTGAAACAAATCACGGAAAGTGTATTAAATCTGCTTGAGCCCGGACTTAAAAGCAAAGGGGTTGATGTATCTCTAAAAACAGATGATCAGATTCCGGATATGAACCTAGATGCGAAACTTATCGAGCAATTATTGATCAATATTATAAAAAATGCGGTGGAAGCAATGGAAAAGGTGGAAAGTCCCAAGCTAAAGATTGCTGTTTTGAAAGAGACAATGAATAAATTTGTTGTTGAAATCGAAGATAATGGCTCTGGCATGGATTCGGATATGATGGAAAATATTTTTGTCCCATTTTATACAACCAAAAAAGAAGGATCAGGGATTGGCTTAAGTCTTTCAAGACAAATTATGCGATTGCATGGAGGGAGTATTCAAATTTCCTCAGAAATTGAAAAAGGGACAAATGTTAAATTGATTTTTAATAATTAGAAAGAGATGAAAAAGAATGATGTAGGTGAGTTTTATGATGAGATGAGTGCTGAATATTCCGCTTTGATACAAAGATGTGTTCCTCGCTATCACGAGATGCTTCAAATGCTGACGGATTATATCCCTGATGACTTAAAACCAAAAAAAATATTGGAATTGGGTTGTGGCTCGGGTTTGCTTTCACAACGGATCAATAAAAAATTTCCGAAAGCCGAAATTCATCTTATTGATTTATCGGCAGAGATATTGGAAGAGTGCAAATCAAATTTAAAGAATCCTTCCAATGTGAAGTTTATTCAATCTGATTTTAAAGAATTGAACGTTGAACTTGGTTCATATGATTTAATTTGTTCCAGTATTGCTATTCATCATCTCATCAATGAGGAAAAGAGAAAATTGTTTGCGAATGTATTTTTTTGGCTAAAAGCAGATGGTGTTTTTATATATGCTGATCAAACGCGTGGTGCTACCGATGAAATTTATAATAAACATATTGCTCGTTGGAAAAAAGCATCCGCTGAAATGGGTGCCAATAATAAGGAGTGGAATGATTGGATGGAACATCAAAATTCGCATGATTATCATGTTGATTTTGAAACCCAACTTT
>JBFFMB010000444.1:0-2182 GCA_041554455.1 Bacteroidales bacterium | reverse complement strand
TTGTTGTGCTTCTGCACTTGAAAATGCAAAGATTAGCACAAGAAAAATTATTGATTTTTGGATGTTTCGCATTTTTATTTATTTCAATTCTAAATAACAAAGATAATATCAAAATCGAGAAACAATTTATTTTAACATTTTTTTAAGACTTATAAATGCAAAAATTAAAAGAAACCGCAAATTTTCTCAAAAATGAGGGAATCGTTGCTGCTGAAATTGGAATCGTTTTAGGAACAGGTTTAGGCGGAATGGTAGATCATATTCATATCATTAAACAGATCGATTATGAAAATATACCAAACTTTCCAGTATCTACTGTTGAATCGCATAAAGGTCGGTTGATTTATGGCGATTTTGAGGGTAAAAAGGTGATCGTCATGCAAGGGCGCTTCCATTATTATGAGGGTTATTCCTTTAAAGAATTGACTTCTCCGATTCGTATAATGAAACTATTGGGTGTAAAACTATTGCTGCTTTCGAATGCTTGCGGATCAATGAATCCTGATTTTGGAATGGCTTCATTGATGGTGATTGATGACCATATTGATTTGCTTTCAGGAAATCCATTAATTGGTAAGAATTATGATGAAATGGGTCCTCGATTTCCTGATATGAGCCAACCCTATAATCGTGAAATCAACAAGCTTTTTCATACAATTGCAGAGGAAAAAGAGATCTCTCTTGCCGAAGGTGTTTATGTGGCGGTTTCCGGCCCCAATTTAGAAACACGTGCCGAATATCGCTTTCTTCGTACAATTGGTGCTGATGTGGTTGGAATGTCAACGGTACCTGAAGTTATTGTGGCTAATCAAATTGGATTGAAATGTGCTGCTATTTCTGTTATTACGGACGAATGTGATCCCGATAATTTGAAACCAGCAAATATCAATGATATTTTGTCAAATGCTGCTAAGGCAGAGGTCGATTTGATTGAACTTTTTAAAGGATTGATTAATCGCGTTGAGGTCTAAAAAACGGGACCGGATTCGGATTGGTTAGCCGAATCAAATGCAAGTAGTGGTATTCGGTCCCGTCGCAATAAAATTACTTATTCTTTTTTTAGCTTTTTTAATAATTTTCTGCTCACTGCCCTAAAAGCAGGGCTTCCTTCTTCATAATGGAACTCAATGATGCTTGCCAATTCATTTTTAATTTCTGGATAAACTGCTGTATATTCATAAATTATATTCATAGAATATACTCTTGGTGCAATCTCAGCAGCTGGATTTTCTAAGTAATTAAAGCTAATATTCAAAAGCTTTCCTAACTGTTCTTCGTTTAAGACCTTCCAAGCATGCTGAAAAATTCTTAAAATGCCCCTATTCATTCCGTGGTTTTCAGAAGTACATAAGATCTCAAGTAATTCATCTGTATGCTTGTGAATCGTTTCGGGAGATAATTCGTAAGCAATGGCCAATGCTCGTGTCATTCTCATTGCTAACACGCCTTCATGTTTGTAAATTTCAGAAATAAACCTTTTTAAGTTTTCAGGACTTTTAATCATTATTTGAGCCGCAAAATCTGCAGTGCTACGATGACTATCTGGCAGTAAATCTTCAATTCTCATTATCCTCTGATATACAAACAGAAAAATCCGATCACTCCAAAGAAAACAACATCAGCAATATAGCTATAAAAAGGAAAGTTTAACATATAACCGGAGAAAGCAATAATCGAAACTAAGACTAATAAGCCTAAGGAATAGGCCCCTAGGATATATTTGAAACGTACCAAATCGCGTGCGACGCTTAAGAAAAGAAAACCAGTTAGAAGTATTAGACCTCCCATAATGCGATTTATGAATATGAAATAATCGTTTTGAACCCAAAAATACCCTATGCGAAGAGTATAATAAGTAGATTGTGTAGCAAAAATCCTGATAATTCCACCTAGGATCAATAGGTAGGCAAATGTTTTTAAAACTATCTCTTTGATCTTCATAAATCTATATTTAATCTTTTTTTTAATAAAGATAAATGATTTCTTTTATTAAAATCATTTTTTTAAAAAACCACAATCTCATACGTCTCCACAATTTATTTTCAGCTTATCATAATTGTTTTTTCATTTGATAGCTGTATTAAAAACTGTATAAAGATGCTCATCCATTAATACCCCATTTTTAAATACGGCTTTTTTATGAATAGCTTCAAGTTCAAATCCTGCTTTTTTTAGAACGCTA
>JBFFMB010000443.1:0-2197 GCA_041554455.1 Bacteroidales bacterium | reverse complement strand
GTCGATCTCATTCTTCTTCTTTTTCGTGGTATTAAATTTATCGCAATCGAAATTAATATTCATATCGTACAGAGGCTTTTCAAAATCACCTTTATGAAAATTCAAAGTGGAATCAGCATAAATCTTTTTCATATATAATGCCCATATAGGTAAGGACATATTTGCACCTTGTCCTAATGTTAAGCTTCTAAAATGCGCAGAGCGATCTTCACAACCAACCCAAACACCCGTGGTTAATTGAGGGACAATTCCCATAAACCAACCATCCGATTGATTATTAGTTGTACCCGTTTTACCAGCAATTGGATTTGTGAGATTGTACTTCGCCCAAGCCAAACGTCTACCAGTACCATGTTTAACAACACCTTTCAATAATTCAAGCATAAGAAAAGCGGTATGTTCGTTCATTGCCTCGTTACGTTTAGGAGTGAAATCCGCAATTACATTTCCATTTTTATCCTCTATCCGAGTTATAAAGATAGGCTCAACATAAACACCTTTACTTGCAAAGGTATTCATCGCGCCAACCATTTCAGATAACTTCAAATCAGCAGATCCTAAAGCTATAGAGTACACTGCTTGTATAGGACTTTTAACACCCATTTTTCGAGCAACTTTTATAACGGCTTGGGGAGAATATAATTTTATCAATTTCCCAGAAATCCAGTTATTAGAAGTAGCCAATGCATATTGCAGAGTAATTTCTTTTCCTTCAGTTCCATCAGAATCATTATCAGGTGACCAAACATCCCCATTATCCAATTTAATCATCGGCTGAATATTAGGAAGTGTACTACATGGAGTGTATTCTCCTTCTTGCATAGCTAAAGTATACAGGAATGGTTTAAAGGTTGAACCGACTTGCCTCCGCCCCATAGTGACATGATCGTATTGAAAATTATTATAGTCTATGCCACCAACATAGGCTTTTACATGGCCAGTAACGGGTTCAACTGACATGAGTCCGGATTGCAAGAAAAATTTATAATAACGTATAGAATCCATTGGAGACAATATCGTATCAATCATGCCAGACCATGAAAATACACTCATTGGAACCGGTATGTCAAAAATCATTTTAATGGAGTCCATAGGAACTTTTGCATTTCTTAATTTTCGAAATCGCTCAGTAGGACGCATACTTCTTTCCATCAATTTTTCAACCTCTCTATCCACAGAGTCAGTATCAAATACAAAGGGGGCATTCGAAATTCCCTCCCAATGTTTGTAAAAAGTTGGTTGTAAGTCAAGTGATAAATGCTCTCTGACGGCATCCTCGGCATGCTTCTGCATACGTGAATCAATAGTTGTATAAATTTTCAGCCCATCTTCATATAAATTATAGGGTTTTCCGTCAGCTTTATAATGGTTTGCACACCATTCTTTCAATTCGCCTCTTAAAAACTCTCTAAAATATCGTGCTTGACCACGGGTATGATCCAAAACCCCAAAACGAGACATGTCAATTGGTATTTGCTTTACAGAATCATAGGTATATTGGTCAATAAATCCATATCTGTGCATTTGTGCAAGAACAACATTTCGACGTATAAGCGATCGCTCAGGATTACGTACAGGACTATAAAACGTAGGTGCATTCACTACACCAACCATTAAAGCAGCCTCCTCTAATTTTAATGTATCGGGGCTCGAATTAAAAAATGTTTTCGAAGCCGATTTTATACCATACGACTGACTTCCATAGGCTACAGTGTTCAAATACATGGCAATAATTTCTTGCTTTGTATAATTGCGTTCGAGTTTTACAGCCGTAATCCATTCTTTAAATTTTGCGAGTATCAAATTCATCGTCGATGGATTTCTTTTTCGAGGAAAAAGATTTTTAGCTAATTGTTGAGTAATCGTACTCCCTCCTCCGCGCGTCTCTCCGGTAGCCACTCCAGCGACAACCCCATAAGCAACGCGAAACAAAGCTCTTTCATCTACCCCAGAATGATTTTCAAAACGAATATCTTCTGCAGCTAATAATGCATTGATTAGGTGTGGTGAAAGATCCCTAAAATCAATATTTGAGCGATTCTCAATATAATAAGTCCCCAAAAGATTTCCATCGGATGAAATAACTTCGGTGGCCAAACTGTTTTGAGGATTCTCGAGTTCTTCAAAACTTGGCATTTCACCAAAGAACTCCAGAGAAATCGCAACAAAAAACAATATAGCAAGCAATATTAAGCTT
>JBFFMB010000442.1:0-2197 GCA_041554455.1 Bacteroidales bacterium | reverse complement strand
CCCATTAAAATCACAGCCTATTCGAATTGTTTCCGTCGTGAAGCAGGATCCTATGGAAAAGATGTTAGGGGATTAAATCGTTTGCATCAGTTTGATAAAGTAGAGATTGTACAAATTGATCACCCTAAAAAATCATACGAAACATTAGAAAGCATGAGAGAGTATGTAGCAAGTTTATTGCGTAAACTTGAGCTCCCATTCCGTACTTTACGTCTTTGTGGTGGTGATATGAGTTTCACCTCCGCTTTGACTTATGATTTTGAGGTGTATTCAGCCGCCCAAAAAATGTGGTTAGAAGTAAGCTCTGTATCAAATTTTGAGAGCTATCAATCAAACCGTATGAAATTACGCTTTAAAGACAAAGACGGCAAAATGCAATTAGCACATACATTAAATGGCAGCGCTCTAGCATTACCTCGCATTGTTGCAGCTTTGCTTGAAAACAATCAAACAGAAGAAGGGATCAAAATACCAAAAGCATTACAATCGTATACAGGATTTGAATTTATAAAATAAATAATGGTTAGACCCAAGAAAGAACTCGGTCAGCATTTTTTAACCGATGAACACATCGCTAAAAAAATTGTAGACAGTTTATTCGAAAAAGGAAACTTAGTTGAAGTTGGACCAGGCAAAGGAGTACTTACTAAATATCTAATCCAAGATACAAAGCTCAACAATTATTTTATTGAATTTGATGGTGAATCGATAGACTATCTGCAAGACCATTATCCTGAATTTAGCGATCGATTTATTAAGGCCGACTTTTTAAAATATCCACTGGAAGAACTCTTTGGTGAAGAATCATTTAATATTATTGGAAACTTTCCTTATAATATTTCCACCCAAATATTTTTTAAAGTATTAGAATATCGATCGCAAGTAAATGAAGTAGTCGGAATGCTACAAAAAGAAGTTGCCGAACGTATTGCCTCCGGACCAGGAAATAAAACCTATGGCATTTTAAGTGTTTTATTGCAAGCTTTTTATAAAATAGATTATTTATTTACAGTAAAAGAAGGCGTGTTTTTTCCACCACCTAAGGTTAAATCGGGCGTTATTCGATTAAAACGAAATGATGTTTTAAGCTTAGATTGTGATGAAATATTATTTTTTAAAGTTGTCAAAGCGGGATTTAACCAACGCAGAAAAACCCTTCGCAATTCGCTGAAAGTTTTTGAAATGGAACAAAATGACCAAATCAAAGAGCTATTAACCAAAAGAGCTGAACAGCTAACTGTAGCCGATTTCGTGATCCTCACAAAAGCTATTAAAACTCACTAAAAATAAAACTTCAGCAAGTCCGATGATCTGAACAAGCTGAAGTAATAAGGATGTTATTGAAAAGGGAATCTTTGTAGCGGCTAATTTGCCTCAATAATGCCGCCTGTAAGTCGTAATAACTCAGTATGAGTATCCATTAAATTATATATGGATTCGTACTGCTGAATGGCTGTATTCAAGTATAGCAATTGAATATCACGATAGTTGAAAGAATTAATAGCTCCCACCTTGAATTTCTCTTGAGAAATTTGAAGATTCAGCTTTGCACTTTTTAAATTTGCTTCTGAAACATTGTATAATTGCTTTCGGATATTATATAAATCATATAAATTAATCAATACATTTCTTAATTGGAGTTCAATTTCAGCGATGTTAAGTTCTCCTATTTGCTCATTTATTTTAGCCAACTGTATCGCACTTTTTGCATTTCCACCGTTCGACAGATTAAAGCTCAACGAAAGATTAGCATAGAAATCATAATTATTAGTATAGAATTTATCGCTAGAACCTTTGAGTCTGCTCATTGTATTAAAATGGTCAAAACCAGTATTCACCATCAATGAGGGCAAAGTTGCTCCTTTTTGGAAATCAATTTCTTTTTTCAGTATCTCCTGGTTGATGTATTGATTTTTTAATGTTTTATTATTTACTAACATTTTATCCATCAAATCTCCCAACATATAATCACTATCGATCATTGTTAAACTTTCAGTAAGTTCAAATCGAACACTAGCCTCTTCACCTAACAATAGATTAAAATTAAGATTGGCATTTTTAACATTTAACTGTTGAAGCAAATGATTTGTAGAGTCGCTTAAAAAAGCACTTTCAGCCTGTAAAACATCATAAGTTACTGAACTGCCGAATTCTTTCTTCTGAAGCACATAATCATAACGATCTTTCGAAATGTTTT
>JBFFMB010000441.1:0-2206 GCA_041554455.1 Bacteroidales bacterium | reverse complement strand
TGTCTTAACAAATGATCGGCCATAACAATGGCTGCCATCGCTTCGACTATAGGCACTGCACGAGGAACAACACAGGGATCATGCCTTCCTTGAATGTTTAAATCAACCTTGTCTCCTGACTTATTAAGGGTTTTTTGTGTGGAAGAAATACTTGCAACAGGTTTAAAAGCTACATTAAAGTAAATGCTTTCGCCATTCGAAATTCCCCCTTGAATACCTCCAGAAAAATTGGTTTCTGTTCTGATGCCCTCCTCTGTATTTATATAGCTATCATTCAATTCAGAGGCATTCATCGCAGCACTTTCAAAACCAAAGCCATATTCAAAGCCCTTCACAGCATTAATGCTTAGCATGGCTTTTCCAAGATCGGCATGCAATTTATCAAAAACGGGTTCGCCCAAACCGATTGGAGCATTTTCAATCATACAACTGATGATTCCTCCCGTAGCGTCTCCTTTTTCTTTTAAATCCGTAAGATAAGCCTCCATTTTTTTAGAGGATTCAACATCCGGACATCTCACTAAGGATTTCTCAATAGATTCAAAACTTAGATCTGGTAACTCATTTTCAATACGCTGAGGACCAATTTGTGACACAAAAGCAATAATTCCAATATCATGCTTCATCAGAAATAATTTAGCAATAGCCCCTGCTACAACGCGGATAGCTGTTTCACGTGCTGAAGATCGGCCTCCTCCCCTATGATCACGAATGCCATATTTTTTTTCGTAGGTATAGTCGGCATGCGACGGACGATAAACATCTTTTAAGCGATCGTAATCTTTCGATTTAGCATCTTTATTTCTGATTATAAAACCAATGGGAGTTCCTGTTGACTTTCCTTCAAACAAGCCAGAAAGAAATTCGACTTCATCCTTTTCATCGCGAGGAGACGAAAATTCTGATTGTCCTGGTTTACGGCGATTCAGCTCGCTTTGCACAAAAGCTAAATCAATATCCAATCCTGGAGGGCAACCATCAATAACGCCACCAATTGCAGCACCATGCGATTCGCCAAAAGTTGTTAATTTGAATAGTTTACCGAAAGTATTACCCGCCATAATTTTATTTTTATCAAAGCTATAAAATTAATCAAAAAAAAACCGCCCATTGGCGGTTTTAATATTATTCGAGCTCGGTCGCATTTAAAACCTTTAATTTGGCCTCAAGAACCAAAGCCTCATTTTTAGCTTGTTGGATTTTTTTCTCAAACTCAGCTTTCAGCAAGTCCGCATTTTTGGAGGCGGCAAAAAATCCCATATTATTTTCCCAAAGAATAATATCATCCTTGATCTTGGAAATTTTATTTACTAAATACGTGCGTTCTCGGTATAAAACATTTCTCGACTCTTTGGAGTCTGTCATATTTTCGAAGCGAGCTTTATAATTAATAGCCGTAATTTCAGCTTGCCCAATTTTCAATTTATTCATGATTTCATCAAGTAGTTTTCTAAACTCTTTTTGAATCTTCTCTTTTTCTTTGATAGGAACATGACCAATTTCCATCCACTCGCGTTGGAAATCTTTAAATGTCTTGAGATTTTCTTTTTTATCCTCACTAAACTCAAAGTCTTTGATTTTCTGGATAAGATCTTGTTTCAATTTCAAATTATCGGCTTCACGCTCATGAGCACTTGAATAGAATTCAGATTTCCGAGTAAAAAAGTCATCACAAATAGCTCTAAAACGTTTCCATACCTTATCGGAATATTTTTTAGGAACAGGACCAACGGTTTTCCACTCTTTTTGTAGACGAATTAAATCATTGGTTGTTTTTTGCCAATCAGTACTCTCGATAAGAGCTTCAGCCTGTGCACATAAGTCAAGCTTGATATTATAATTATTGAGTTGTTGTTCTTTAAGCTGATTAAAGAATTCCTTTTTGACATCAAAGAAGCCATTTAAGATGCCTTTGAATCGTCTCCAAATCTCATCATTGAATTTTTTTGGAGCAGGACCAATTCCTTTCCAAATTTCCATGAGTTCATTAATCTGATTTGTTTGAGTTTGCCATTCTTTCAGGGTTTTCAACTCAACAGCAGCGAGTTCTTCCGCTTTTTCACATAAAGCCGTTTTGGCTTCTAGATTTTGTTTTTGGGTTTCATGAATATTGTCATAATATTCTCTTCTACGTTCATTTATTTTGTCGGTAGCTGCTTTAAAACGGTCCCAAATTTCATCGCGAGATTCATGTGGAGTAGGACCA
>JBFFMB010000440.1:0-2212 GCA_041554455.1 Bacteroidales bacterium | reverse complement strand
TCCTAAATCAAGTTCAAATTGTAATAAATGTGGTATCTGTGCAAATCATTGCCCTACACTTGCAATTGATAAAAACAATCCTAGAAAAACGGATAAAAAACTGTGCATCGCTTGTGCTAGGTGTATAGAAAAATGCCCTACTGATTCTCGGCAGTTTGGTGGAATATTATACAAATTTGTAGGGAGTCAATTCTTAAGAAAGTACAACAAAAGAAAAGAGATTGAATTGATTTTTCCTGTATCCAAATAATTTTTTACAAACTATAAATAAAGTAATTACAGCGCCTAACAAAGGTTCATTAAATATGGCAGATCGTAACGGTAGAAATGTGGACTTTCAAAGCTTTTTTGTCCCAGGGACAAAAAAATAGAGCAAAAACCTGCCACATCTCATAGCCAAATCGTTAGCGCCCAAAAAATTATCATTAATTTTTGCTATATTTAGCAAACAATAAAACTAAACTTTCAAATAATTTGAGTCCGATTAAAATTATTAATAATGGAACTGATTCAATGGAGTGATAAAATCAGTGTGAATAACACTAGAATTGACAATCAACATAAAAAGTTGATTGAGTTAGTAAATAATTTAATTCTTAATTCCAATGCTAAAGCCAATTCTGAAATTATTAATGAGACATTGTCTGAATTGTTAAAATACACTAGATACCATTTCAAAGATGAAGAAGAATTAATGGAACTTCGACAATATCCAAAACTTGATAGTCATCGGGAAATACACAAAGAATTTGTTTATAAAATTACATTGTTTTGCAAAGATGTTACTGAAGGCAAAGATTCTGTTACAGAAGAAGTTTTACAATTTCTTGTTGATTGGCTTTCTCAACATACAAGCATTGAGGATCAAGACTATAAAAACTATTTATAAATTAGTACGGCTGCTAACAATGACTCATAAAATAGGACCGTTCGTAACGGTAGGAACGTGGCCAATTCGTTACTCTAACAATCAGGTATACTATCCGTGCTCCTAATCTCCATTCGTGACAAAACATCTCCCAATTTTAATTTACTTCAGCCTTGAAGTCCGAATTATATCAAAATCAATTTTTTAGTACTGATTTTTTTATCATCAATAATTAAGCTATAGTAATAAGTTCCTGAACTCAATAACGATCTATCAAACTCAATAATACCAACTCCTCTTCGAGATATCTCATTTTTTAAATAAATTTCACCATTGGTATCATAGAAAACAATTGAGGCATTTTTCACCTCTTCTGGGATAAAATATTTTATTTGAGCTGATCCAGTAGTGGGATTGGGTGCATTTTGATATAAAGCGGCTCCCACATTCTTAAAGCCATCCAATTGAATGCCTTGCATTACAAAAACTTTCAAGGCTTCAAATTCGTTTTTTAATTGCTCCATTTGATTTTCGACATCTTGGATTTGAGCCTGATAAGGCGCTATAACAGGCATTAAATCAACAGAAACAGGATTCCCGTCTTCGATTTCAATTCGCAAGATATTTCCATTCAATGTAGCCGAAGTCAGGTTTTGATTGTCGGTGGTTTCACTAGAATTTAAAGAAGCCAAATCAACAGAGACTGTATTTCCATTTTCAATAGCAATTTCTAAATTGCTTCCTATTAAAATGGCTGAGCTAAGGTTTTGATCATCCGTTCCTGTCCCATCTTGCAATGAAGCCAGATCAACAGTAGTGGCATTCCCATTTTCAATTCCTATCTGAAGCTGGGTTCCGCTTAGTATTGCTGAACCCATGTTCTGATCGTCGGTTCCTGTGCCATCCTGTAAAGAAGCCAGATCAACAGAAGTAGAGTTTCCTCCCTCTATCCCAATTTGCAAATTTGTCCCTGTTAAAGTAGCTGCAGTCAGACTTTGTTGATCAGTTCCAGTGCCGTCTTTTAAGGAAGAAAGATTCACCTGTACCGAACTTCCATTTTCGATATCAATTTGTAAAGTTGATCCTATTAAACTAGCCCCACTTAAATTTTGATCATCGGTATTATCCATAAAAGCATCTAAATTAACCGAATTCCCATCGGCAATAGAAAGGGTATTTGAGCTTAAACTCAGGGTTTGATCATCGGTATCCGTATCATCCAAATAAGCCGATAAATCAACACTGCTTGCATCGCCACTCAAACTTAAGGTATGGGCACTTAAACTTAGATCCTGGGCATCGGTATTATCCATAAAAGCAGCTAAATTAACCGAATTCCCATCG
>JBFFMB010000439.1:0-2225 GCA_041554455.1 Bacteroidales bacterium | reverse complement strand
TATACTCATGAATTTTATTTCTAGTTGTTGATGGGTTTGAAGAAACAGAGGCAGCATTGGATGATACGGTTTCTTGCGAAAAGAGTCCATTTAGAAGAAAGATGAAAAATATTACAGAAATATTTCCTTTCCAATAATTCATACATTAATAATTTGAGAAGACGTGCAATCCCAAAGATAACAATTTTATTGAATGACAAGAACCCCTTTACAGATTGTCTTGTGTCTTGATAACTAATCCAATGTAAATTCTCCAAGACTACCTTATTTTACATCTTTTAAAAGCTGTACAAGCGGTGTTTTTTGATTTTGCTAGATACTCATTTATTGTTAATTTAGTCAAAACATTTATACGCCATTTATGAGATTCATATTCATTATTTTCCTACTGCTTTCTGTCAATCTATACAGTCAAGAAGCGATCACCTACGATAAAGTCTACAAAACAGATAAAACAATGCTGGAGGGCAAAGTACTTCGGATTACAGAGTCGCAAATTGAGTTTGATCCCAAGGGAGAGATCCCATTTATCCTCATCCCACGAACGGATGTAACGGTCATTATTTATGCGGATAATACGGTTGTGAATTTGAATGCAGCGAGCCTCCCTAAACGAACAGCACCTCCGATTGCAGTCAAACCCACAATGGCTGTGGATAGCATCAAAGCTCCTATTACCGCTAAGAAAGTTGAGAATAGTATTCCTAAAGCTCAAACATTAGCGCATTGGGAAACGCTCTATAGCAGCCAACGTCTATTAAAAGAAAAAATATTTAATTATAATTACAGCTTTGACGATAATCGTGAAAAAGGGAATTATAGCATTCCTGATATCGTCAATAATAAATTGATATACATTAAAGAAAGAGGGAGCTTTACAGCCGAAATCAATACGAATAAGCACTCCAAAAAGCGATCCTTATTTCTCTCTAAAATCATATTGGATCTCGAGTTTACGATTGGGAAAGAAGTGGTGAGCTATCAACTCACTTCTGAAGATTTGGGTTGGGGCAAAAAAGATGGCTTCATCATAGAAGCACCCTTAACAATTGGCAAACGTGCTCCTGTTCCTGACTCCGAAAGAGTGGTTGAAACACAGGATTATATCATCCGCTTATATCTGGAATTGATGATCCCCAATAAAGTCATGATCAATTATGCGATTTCGACTAAAAATGACTTATAATTTCAGTCGAGTTTTAACACATTTTCGATGCTGACACATAATCATTTCCTTTTGATTTTCAGGCATGCCTTTCCATAAAAGATAGCGATGATTAATATCTTCATTATCTCGCAGTGATTGAAATGGGCAAGCATCCACTTCAAATCCATAAGGACAGTCAAAAATCAAACCTATACTATGTACCGCATTATAGCGCTTTTCCCAATCCATCATCATTCAAAGTTTAAGGATTTGTTAATCGTTAATTAATGGTATTTGTAATAAGACGTACATCATAGCACAAATCTGTCGCTTACAACAATATTAATTTTTAATTTTTCGTCATGATTTGGAATATAAATGAAGACGTAGACTTATTCCGTTGCCGCACAATTGCATACGGCAGTATAACAGACAATCAATAAACCTCTGGGGCTTGGTCTTAAAAATAAAGGCTTCACTATAGAGACTCCCATAAGGATTGGCAAACATACGCCTATCCCTTCCTTCGAAAGAGTGGTGAAACACAGGATTCTATCATCCACTTTTTGTGGAATTGAGGATCCCCAATAAAGTCATAATCAATTATGCTATTTCGACTAAAAATGACTTATTATTTCAGTCGAGTGTTAACACATTTTCGATGTTGAGACATTATCATTTCCTTTTGATTTTCAGGCATACCTTTCCATAAAAGATAGCGTTGATTAATATCTTTATTATCTCTCAGTGATTGAAATGGGCAAGTATCCACTTCAAATCCATAAGGACAGTCAAAAATTAAACCAATATTATGTATCCTGTAATAGCGTTTTTCCCAATCAATCATCCTTCAAATTATTGTTTTACAAATCTGATGTTCGTTATTAAATAATGCATCTAAAAAAACCGGAAACAGCTCTCACTGCTCCCGGATAAAATTGTGACCCAATTTTTTTAACTATGAGAAAAAATAATTCTTTTGATTAATCATGTTTTAATGATTTATTGATTTGAACTAGCAAATATTCATATTCTTGTCGAACATCTCCTTTTTGAGCTTTGATGACATTTTCAAGTA
>JBFFMB010000438.1:0-2228 GCA_041554455.1 Bacteroidales bacterium | reverse complement strand
GTTTACAGCAATCCGATATATCCAAGTTGAAACCTTTGAATCTCCTCTAAAAGACTCCAATTTTTTCCAAACTTCAATAAAGACTTCCTGAGCAAGGTCATTCGCATCGTCAATTGAATGAACAAATCCAAAGCAAGTATTCCTGACCATTAACTCATAATTATGCACAATATCTCTGAAACGATCTTCTTTATTTTTGTTTATAAGGATTGCTTCTTCAGGTATCATTTATAAGTAGTTTGTACTAATAAGACACCATAAAAAATAAAATCAAGCGTTTTAAAGATCTATTAATACAAATCTTTAATGCATTTTTTGATTACTTTTTTTATAACAACTTAATTTCTATCTAATTGATAGCAATAGTTATCTACTTAAAAAATCATGGATTGATAAAAAGGGAAGACTAAAATAAGTTGGTGAAAGATTAGAAAAACCAGCTTTATTTAAATTTCGTAAAAGAGAGTTAAAAACAGACTCTACAATAAAAAAATCAATTTAAACTTACAAAACAACCAATTTATTTTTGATGGCATAGGACATCAGAGCCACCGTATTTTTGCATTCTGCTTTAGCCAATAAATTTGTTTTGTGTCCGACAATGGTTCGTTCGCTTACAAATAATATATCTGCAATTTCCTTATTGCTTAATCCTTCGCAAACCAATTGCAATATTTCTTTTTCGCGTCTGGTGAGTTTTATAATATCCGCTTTAGGTTTTTCGTCTTTGGTAATTTGCTTGGTGAAATAATCAAACAATTCTTCTGAATAAAAGCTACCTCCATTGTTCACTGTTTGTATTGCTTTGTCTAGCTTTTCTTTATTAATATTTTTAATCAAAAATCCTTTGACCCCGGCATCGATCATACTCTGGATGTATTCATCCTCAATAAACATGGTCAGGGCAATAATTTTAATCGTTGGCTTAATTTTCAACGCATTTATAGTGGCGTCAATCCCGTTCATAATAGGCATTTCAATATCCATTAAAACAATGTCGGGATTCATATCGTCTAGGAGTTCTAAAAAATCGGCACCATTCGAAGCTTCGCCAATAACTTTGGCATACTTCAATTTTCCAAGCACCATTTTCAAACCATTACGAAAAATCTCATGATCGTCTACAACAATAACTTTGACTGAACTATCCATAATTATAAATCTATATTGACACTGATTTTAAACCCATTATTTGGGAAACTAACAAAATGATAGTCCCCATTGATTGACTTTATCCGACTGATAACATTTTTAAGTCCCATGCCTTTATGATCCGATTTCATAATTTCATCAATATTAAAGCCAATACCATCATCCTGAAAAACCAAATTTAATTTTCCCGCAATCTTTTCTAATTCAATAATGACATGTTTTGCCTTAGCATGTTTTAGCGTATTATTTAGCAGTTCTGTAATTACCCTGAACAATATCAATTCTAAGTTTTGATCCAAGCGTTCACCACAATTCCGTTTCAGCAATTCAATATTAATGGTATTGGTTTTATTCACCTTTTCACAAAAAGATTCGATGGCTTTAATTAAACCATATTTATTAATGACTCGGGGCATTAAATTATTAGATATGGTACGTATCGAATTGATCGATTCATCAATAATTTCGTTGGTTTGATGGACAAAATCCTTCCGTTCAACATCAGACAAAGTGGAGGATTCGAGCTCATTTACATATAGTTTAATGGCCGATAAAAGTGGGCCAACACTATCGTGCATATCTTTAGCAAATCGTTCGCGTTCGCGTTCTTCGGTACGAATAACGGTACTCAAAATCTCTCGTTCTGTTTCTTTACGAAGGCCAATATTACGAGCTACGCTTAAAATCAATTTCTCATCATTATAATCAACTACTCGTGAAATAATTTCTACAGGAATAATTTTACCATCCTTAGCCACATGCTCCGATTCAAACGTATAGGTTCCTTGTTTGGATATTTGTTTTCGATGTTTCTCTATCAGATTTGCATATTTTGGACTTTTTATACTGCTTAAGCGCATACTTAGCAATTCATCTCTCGTATATCCAAGAGTATTACATAAAGCATTATTTACTTCGATAATTCCTCCATTGCCATCCGTAACAAAAATATCATCCCCAGTACTATTGAATAGCTTTTGAAAGCGATCTTCCGATTGTTTGAGGGCTTCTTTTGCTGTTTGAAGTTTCTTTTGAGAAAGATTTAGTTGAACCAAAAATTTATAGATTCGATCAGC
>JBFFMB010000437.1:0-2242 GCA_041554455.1 Bacteroidales bacterium | reverse complement strand
CCTAATTCATATATATTGACAATTTCAAAATGAGCTGAAAGATTATATTCGTTATGCTCTTTTGAAGGAAATGTTAAACCAGGACCAGCATTTATTGAAAATGCATCGTTAAAATGGTATTTAGCAATAAGGGTTGCAGTATGATGTTGTTCATCGGCAAAGATGGTTTCATATCCAACTCCCATACTCCAGTTTTCGTTCAGACCTTTAATCAAATGAAAATGCATTCCATAATAAGCATTTTTTTCATTTATGTCGTATACAAATGTATTGGCAAACCCTAAGTCATCGTGTAAATGTTTTTTTACATGAGTCACTTTTTGAGCTCTTGATGAAATTAAAATGATAGCGAAAATCAGTAATAGTAAAATTCTTTTCATGCATCTGTATACTTGAATATTTGTGTTAATAGTTTTTGAAAGGGGATTCCTTAATTGCTAGTATTTGATAAGAAGTTTTGTGTGATTAAATTAGAACTGCTTTGAACTTTACTTCCTCCAAGTTTCCATATCATATCAATACTATATGCATGACAGAATCCTTTTTCGGGAGTATTATCTTCTGTTCTATTCCCGCCATTTCCGAAGGCCAAAGAACAATCAGAATACAATCGTTGTACTCGAGCTAATAGATCTAAAGCAGTCCCATCTTTGTCATTAAACTGCATGACTTGGTCAACATCCCGAAAAGAAGAGATAATTTCTGCTCTTTCTGCAAAATTCATAAATGCCTTTTTTTTCTTACGTACCAACCAATCATCTGAATTAATTCCTACGATAACTTTATGAGCCATATTTCTAGCTGCTTTAAACATTCTTATATGACCTTTATGAACAGGATCAAAGCCTCCTGATAATATTATAATATCATATTTTTTCATTATTTATATTTATCGGTTTATAATTATTAAGCTTGTAATGAGTTAAATAACAACGATATGTAAATATAAATAAAAATTAAATAAGTTGAAATTTAAAAAGGAAGTTTTATCGATTATACAAGCATTCTTTTGCAGATGTGCTCTTAAGGATGGATAGGTTCTAGTCTCTGTTTCTGAAAGGCTTAAATTTAAAAACTTGTCCACCAACAGCTGCTTCATACATCAAACCTCCTTTTTGCATGGTAAAAATCATAATCCCTTCATCATATTTTGCATCAGCTGAGGCTCCTTCGGTAGCTGCGACAGCCGAGACTTGTGCCGCAACTTTAATTTTTCCGTTTTTTATCTTATTAAATTTGTCTTTGTTTTCGATAAAAATAAGTTCTCTATAGGCTTGTCCTCCAAATTGAAACCCAATACTCACTTGCGTTAGTTTAATTATGCCAACTCTTTTTCCGTTTCTATAAAGAATTCCTGTTCCTGCAGCACCACCAAGTCCGATGCCGCCTTTGCCTACATTTGGAATTATGACATAAGCATAGGCATTATTAAAATGATGCTCCATGTCAAAATCAGCTTTTAGGAATTCCTGTTTCGCGTTTTCGCAATCCTTGATTATTGATCTTACTTTTTCTTTTGATTGAGCTTCAGCAATTGTACTTAGTATAAATATGAAAGAAATTGCTAGAATTGATTTTATAGTATTTTTCATTTTGTTATTATTGAATGTTTCGAGCAAAGGCTCTAACTGGCGAGCCATCTGCATTATCTAATTTTAATGGTATGCAGTTTAACTCAAATATCTTGCCACAAAGTTTATCTAGCTTTGTTAAGTTTTCAATGATTAAAATTTCGTTTTTTAATAATAGATTATGAATGGGAAGTTCTGTACAGCCCATTTTATCAGCCGAAATCACGTCAAAGCCAATGGCTTTTAAATTGAAATTAAGTAGCCATTTTGCTGCTTCAACTGTTAATGTCGGAAAATCGGAAAGATACTCTTGACTTCCCCATTTTTTATGCCATGCCGTATGAAAAAGAACAAAATCAAGGTCTTCGATTTTGTCTTTTATTGGTTCTAGAAGATCTAAATGGATTGATTTTTCTCCTGAACAATCAATAACGTAAGCCTTTCCAATAAAATGTTCAATAGGAAAATCATCTAAGGATTTAGCATTTGGAACAATGTGACAAGGAGCATCAATATGAGTCCCAGCGTGCGAACGGATATTAATACTAAGTTCAGCGTAGCCGTTTTTATCAAAACGACTATCTTGTTCAATTACAGGAGCCTTGGTCCCAGGGTAAATGGTGATATTATTGTTTAAATTATGCGTTAGATCAATCATTACTATTTAGTAT
>JBFFMB010000436.1:0-2251 GCA_041554455.1 Bacteroidales bacterium | reverse complement strand
TAACACTCAAGCGACAAAGGGTAATCTCAACAACCATATTGGGGTTCCACTAAGTATTCTTTCAATCGCCAAAGAGCATGAAATAGCCATCATTGAAATGGGAGCCAATCATATTGGCGAAATTGAATTCCTTTGTCAAATTGCTCAGCCCACATACGGAATTGTCACCAATATTGGGAAAGCTCATCTCGAAGGCTTTGGAAGTTTTGAGGGAGTCATTCAAGCTAAGTCTGAACTATATCAGCACCTAAAGACTAAAGAAAATGCTTTAGCTTTTGTGAATGTTAACAATACATTACTGATTGAACAAGCACAAAACCTTAACATCTTCACTTACGGAACGTCTGAAGCCGATTGTACATTTACCTCAATCAAAGCCACGCCATTTGTTGAAATGCAATGGAATAAAACACCAATTACGTCAAAGCTAATTGGTAAATACAATGCCGAAAATATTATGGCAGCCATTTGCATTGGTCACTTTTTTAAAGTAGACCAATTCGATATTATTAAAGCAATTAGCGAATACACCCCAAAAAATCAACGATCAGAAATTGTAAAAACATCGAAAAACGAGATCATTTTAGATGCATACAATGCGAATCCTTCTAGCATGAAACAAGCCTTGGAAAATTTCAGGGAAATGAAAAAAGAAAATTCGTTGTTAATATTGGGAGATATGTTTGAACTCGGAAAATACAGTCTTAATGAACATAGATTAATAGTAGAATTAATCTCTTCGCTTAAATTTACAGAGGTTATTTTAATTGGAAATGACTTTCATAAAGTTGCCCAAAATGGACCTTTTAAAAAATTTAAAACAACGGCTGATGCAGCGATTGATTTGTCTAATCACAAAATTTCAAATCGCTATATTTTAATGAAAGGTTCTCGCGGAATGAAACTCGAAACACTTCTCCCCTATTTATAAAATGGAAAAGTACCAAGTTATAGGAATCATGTCTGGCACTTCACTGGATGGAGTAGATTTAGCTTATTGCACCTTTATTTATGAGAACGGGCATTGGGACTTCAGCATACAAAAAGCAATCACTTATAAGTACCCACTAGATTGGAAACACAACTTAAAAGAATCTATTTTCAAAGATGCTAATCAACTAAAAAATTTAGATCAATTATATGGAATCTATCTTGGGAATAGTTGCAGAGAATTTATCGACAAAAACAAATTCAAACCCGATTTAATTGCATCTCATGGACATACCGTTTTTCACAAACCTGATCTTGGATTTACGCTACAAATTGGGAATGGCGAAGAAATTGCAAGAATTTGCAACACTCCTACCGTATTCGATTTCCGATCGATGGATGTAAAATTAGGAGGTCAAGGTGCTCCATTGGTTCCTATTGGGGACAAACTTTTATTTAATGAGTTTGATTTTTGTTTAAATCTGGGAGGCTTTGCTAATATATCTTTTGATAAAAACAATGAACGAATTGCTTTTGACATCTGCCCTGTAAATATTGTGATTAATGAACTATGTACAGAGATAGGATTGGATTATGACAAAGATGGTAAGTCCGCTAAAAAAGGATGTGTTAATCCTGATTTGTTGGGAGACTTAAACAATCTTGATTTTTTTCAAAAACCACACCCAAAATCTTTAGGGAAAGAATTTATTTTCGAAAAAGTAAATCCCATCATAAATAAATACACACTCTCCACAGAAGACAAATTGCGAACTTTTTACGAACATATTGCTCAGCAAATCGCTTCTATCATTAATTCTGAAAAAGGCAAGACTATTTTGATAAGTGGCGGTGGTGCGTATAATTTATTTCTAGTTGATTTAATCAAGCAGCGCACGAATAAAAACATCATCCTTCCAAGCAAAGAAATTATAGAATTTAAAGAGGCTTTGATTTTTGCTTTTCTGGGAATATTAAAACTGAGGGGTGAGGTCAATTGTTTGGCTTCAGTCACAGGGGCTTCCTCAGATTGTTCAGGTGGCGTTCTGGTTATGCCATAAAAAAAGCGATGCCTATTGACACCGCCCTTTTAATCAAAAATTATTTGGGATTATCTTCCCATTCTACAACTGGATCGTTGGCCTCTTTTTCCTGACATTCTTCCTTGTCCATCACCTCTACCACCTCTTTTTCCTTTAAAACTATCAAAAAGCACACGTTGGTCATCCGTTAAAATGCTTCTGACTTCCTGAATATGAGCTTCGCGAGATTTCATCTGATTAGCTTTTAAATCAGCCATTTCATCAATTAATTTATTAAT
>JBFFMB010000435.1:0-2272 GCA_041554455.1 Bacteroidales bacterium | reverse complement strand
AGGTTATTATCGATAAACAAAGAGAAATTTACTTCATTGATAATATTAAATTTCATTTGGATCAGGTAAAGGGTTTAGGCACTTTTGTTGAAATTGAAGCTACTGATGTAACAAATCAGTTTACTTCTGACTATTTATTGAATCAATGCGAAGAGTGCATCGAATTATTTGGGATAAGCGAGGCCGATTTGCTAACTAATTCTTATAGCGATTTGATGCTTGAAATTTGATTTGAAGTATTCTATTATACAAATTCAATTCTAACTTTGTTTGATTAACCAGTGTTACTTTGGTAATATTTGTTAAAAATACCTCATATTTAAATATTTATATATACTTTTGTCGGGCCTGCTTTTAAAATAGCAGGCCTTTTTTTTCTCTTAGATGTGAGAAATAGATAAATGACAAAACAAGTTAAAAAATATAAGTACCTCTTATTGGTTGTTTTTGTTGGACTGGCTTATCTGGTCATAGCCCAGGTATTCCCAAAAAGTCTAAGTAGATTTCCTCTTTTTGTAATCATTTTTTTACTTGACTTGTATCTTTGGAGAGCCTTCTCAAAATCCATCTGTAGCAAAAAAGATATCTTCAAAATAAGTTTAATTGCTTTGTATTGGATGCCTCTTTTGTTGATGATTGGAATGAGCATAATCAGTCTGTTTTATTCCTTGCAGAAAAACAACACTCCACTTTATACCTATATCTCAGGCATTGTATTAATTAGTTACACTGCAAAAATATTAGCTTCGGTATTTATTTTAATTAGTGATATTATTCGCTTGGGGAAACATATCTGGAGATTTGCAAAATATAAACGAAAAAGAATAATTCCTGTTGAAAAACCGAATGCAATTAGCCGAAGTAAATTTTTGAAAAAACTGAGCTTACTTACTGGATCAGTGGTATTAAGCGGCATGTTAGTGGGTCGTTTTAAATGGGTTTTCGATTTTAAAATTCACCGACATTCGATTCCATTAAATCGCTTGCCAAATGCTTTTAATGGATTCAAAATTGTGCAATTATCCGATCTTCATCTAGGTAGCTGGACCAATGATAATCCCTTAGTAGAATTAGTTACAATGGTGAATGATTTGAAACCTGATGTCATTTTCTTTACCGGTGATCTAGTAAATTTTTCTACACAAGAGGCATTTAAATACGAGTCTGTTTTAAAGTCATTCAAAGCAAAGTATGGGATTTATTCCATTTTAGGAAATCATGATTATGGGGATTATGTGAATTGGGAAAGCCCCCAAGAGAAGGCTGATAATATGCAACAATTGTATGATTTCTATCAGGGATTAGGTTGGAATTTACTTCGTAATAATCATGCAATCATTAAAAAGAATAAACAAAAAATTGCTGTTTTGGGTGTTGAGAACTGGGGGGATAATCCTCGTTTTCCACAGCTTGGAGATGTTGATAAAGCATCAGAAGGTATTGACCCTAGCTTAATAAAAATATTATTATCACATGATCCCAGTCATTGGGATAAAGTGGTATCCATAAAGCATCCAGAAATCGATTTGACTTTGTCAGGACATACACATGGTTTCCAGTTTGGAATCGAAATCCCTGGTTTTCGTTGGAGTCCTGCACAGTATCTGTATAAATATTGGGCAGGCTTGTATCAACAAAATACCCAATATCTGAATGTCAATAGGGGTACTGGCTTTTTAGGCTATCCCGGTAGAATTGGAATCCTTCCTGAGATTACAGAGCTTATTTTAGCGAAAGCCTAATTTGAAAATGTTAAATTAGTGTTAATTAGGTAAGTATTTGCCGAAATAGTGAGTTCCTGAATTATATTTGTAATGCATGTGTTAATATTCAAACAGAAATCAAATGTTTACGAACATTGCTACTGTGGGTTTATTACACCGATGTTGATGTTGATTATACTACCAAAGCTAATGCAAGCTAAATTTACTAAGTACTAAACTTGCAGATCAAAATTAAGAAAGCCTCCCAATATTATTAGGAGGCTTTCTTTTATAATTTAAACCAAGGTTTTACGATTTCGGTTTTATCTATCGTTTCAGTCTTATGTCTGAATTCGTTCGAATGATTATTATAGATGTAATCTTTCGCCCATTCTAGATGTTGATCTGCGGTTTGCTTAATCGCGTCAATGACGAAATATAATTCTTTATTAGTCATTGATGGGTGTAAAGATAAACGAACCCAGCCTGGTTTCTCTGATAAATCACCACTATTGATTTTGTCCGTAATTTTACGAGAAGTAGCATGGCTTACATCCAATAAATAATGT
>JBFFMB010000434.1:0-2274 GCA_041554455.1 Bacteroidales bacterium | reverse complement strand
GGATAAGTCGCGAATTTCTGTTTGAATTTAAACACCAATTGAACCTTCATTGTTAAGGCTTTATTTGCCTCAAACGAGGGTGCATCATCAAATTTATTCAAGGGATTATTCGATGTAAATTCTTTATTCTTCACTTTAATGATCGAATAATCTTCATGATTGACAAGGGGCAATCGATTGGCGTATTCGATAGATGCTTTGGCCTCCAGCCCATTGACAATTTCACGACTACTTTCGATATGAATAAACTCTTTCTGATAAAGCTTTTTAAAATTATCTTCCAGCAAAAGAGTCCGTACCGTATTTTGGAAGTTTGATAGCGGGACTAAATCATTAAAATCATAATTATATTTCCCGAAGGTTAGCCGTACAACTTGATCATGTTTTCGATCGAAATAATAATTTACATTTTGTTCAAAGAGCAAATTCTTATTGGTGAAACTATACTTCGTTGCTAAATTAAAGGATAGATGTTTGTTTTTATTCTCTGGCCAAGTTTTCGAGAAATGCTGCCGGATATCGATATTTAAACCTTCAACCGTATTATAACTACTAAAGGCTTCAGTCAGTGGATGAAGATGATAATAGCTTGTTCGGTGTTTATCTCGTCGGCCATAGCCACCAGTGATTAGATCCTTAAATTTAAAAGCGTTTCCAATGCGCATCATCGAATCTAAATAAGCATCCGATTCGTGATAGGCAATAATGCTATCCCCTTTCTGATAATTTTGGACTTCTTCGGTAGTTAAAACAGCCTGTCGGTTTTTCAGCCAATACAATGGATCAAGCTTTGAACTTTCATCAGTAACGGCAAACACCTCACTTCCAAAGAAATCATCAGGAAAAGCTTGATTGACTTTATAATTCGAGAAGAATCCTATAAAATTTGTGGTCGCGGTAAATCCAAATGCCTTAAAATACATTGTAATATGCAGCGAGAGTGGCATTTTTATCATTCCAGTCACAGGCACGTGCACTTGACGAATATGAACGCTATCGGTAAAGTCAATTTGCGAACTTCGAGTGATGGTCAAATCCAAACTATGAATATTCCATTTTTCATCCGTAATATAAATATAACCTTTAAAAATATTATCGTGTACACGTTTGGGGATGACTTGAATTTTATGAATCAACTCATCATTATCGCGAAAGGATTCAATTAATCGATATCGATAATAAAACAGAGCATTCCCAGCAATAGGAGAAATGAATGAGCGCTCCGATAAACCGATATTAATTAAATTTTTATAAAAACTCAGCATTACCATATCCGCTCTATTGAAACTATAACCGGTCTTGGTTCCCGAAATTTTAGAAGCAATCATTTCCTCCTTCCGCTTATTCGGCTTTTCGAAATAATAATTACTCACGGATTCTGACAAATACATCAGCCCCAATTGTGAAGAATCGGGCATCTGGTCTTTTGGGATCAAAAAGAAGCTCTCTGGGATTTCGTCCAAGGTCACATTACTCTTCATATACAATTGAGCGGAAAACGAGCGTACCAATTCATCGTAATATTTCCTGTTTTTAATCGCTTCGCGGATGATCGGATAGGCCGGATCTTCTTTCTTAGTTGTAATCACGATCTCTCTGAGCATGATATTTTCTACTTGCAGAATAACTTTTAGGGGAGACGGATTTGTTCCAGCAGGAATCTCCACATATAATTTTTTGAACCCAACATATTGAAATACGATAAAAAGACTGCTATCCTGTTTTAAATCTAGACTAAACGCCCCATTAAAATTGGAAGTTGTCCCACGTGTACTTCCTTTAATATAGATATTTACAAAAGGTAATGGCTCATTAAATTCATCATACACATGACCACTTATTGTTTTAGACTGCGATAAAACATCATTGCTTTGAATAAAGAGTAAAGTAAATAGAGAAAAAAAAGCAATTATAGATAGTCGGGTATTATTCATTGTAAGTGCATTAAAATTCTATTGAAATTAAAGTCAAAAATAGCAAATAATAGAATCCTCTACTAATTATTCATAACGAAGATTCTCAACCGGATTAACTCTAGCAGCAAAGAAGGATTTTAAAGATACAATAATCATTACAAAAATAAGTAAGAGTGTAAATATCAACAGAAACACCCACCATTGCTCAATCAAATTTATTCGATAGGCAAAATTTTGCAGCCATTCTTTCATTAAGAAATACGATGCAGCAATTGCAATCATTGAAGCGATGCAGATTAATTGGAAGAATTCTGATGAAAGCTTATAAATGATTTGGATATTTGAAGCCCCCAACACT
>JBFFMB010000433.1:0-2287 GCA_041554455.1 Bacteroidales bacterium | reverse complement strand
CGGGAATTTAAGTCCGATCATACTAAGATCATTTATTATTCAAGCACTTATCTTAATAATATTGTTTATATTTGTTATAAATAATAAAATTTGAGCTATGAAAAAAAATATGGGAATGTTTGATAAAATTATCCGCCTGGTATTTGCAGCTGTTATTGCCTATTTAATTTTCACAAAAGTAGTGGTAGGTATTTGGGCTATAGTTTTAGGTATTTTTGGTGCCATTTTTTTAATTACTATTCTGACGGGATTTTGTGGTTTATACACACTTTTCGGAATGAATACGTGTCCATCAAAAGAGAAAAAATAAGTTATCTTTTTTTCTCAAAAAAATCTTTTAATAAATTACTGCATTCCAGTTCGAGAACCCCTTTTTTGATAGTGGTTTTGGGATGAACGATTGATCCTCCTTGCAATTGGAATCCTCTTTTTTTATCGCTTGCTCCGTATATTATGTTCCCTATCTGTGTCCAAAAGGATGCACCGGCGCACATTGTACAAGGTTCAAGTGTTACGTAAAGACTGCACTCGTTAAGGTATTTGCTTCCTAAAGTATTGGCAGCGGAAGTGAAAGCTTGCATTTCTGCATGAGCAGTTACGTCGTTTAATGTTTCGGTTAAATTATGAGCACGGGATATATTTTTTTTGTCAAAAACAACGACAGCCCCCACGGGAACTTCATCTTTTTCGAAAGCTATTTTGGCTTCTTTAAAAGCTTCATTCATAAAATGTTCATCTGAAAATACCGTTAAGCTCATGCTTGTTTCTTTTTAATTTGTATACTGATAAATAAAACCAATGCTGCTGTTATAAATGCTGGAATGAAGCTTGATTTGGGTTCCATATTTTCTGTAAAAATAAGTCCTCCTATAAAAAATATCAAATTTACAACGAAACCACTTAAAATACTCCAGAAAGCAATTTTCTTGTAATGTGTGACCTTTTTATGGGTTAGGGCAAGAAAGGTCACCGGAACAAAAATAACGATAGTTCCAATGCCGACAACCATCAAATCCACAATTTTGGGAAGCAAAAGAGCTATGATTAATGCCACTATTCCAAATGCTACAGTTACTAAACGAATTTGAAATTGCTTTTCGTTGGCTTGTTTTTTTTGTTTACTAATAAGATCGTTTACAAAAGAGATGGAAATTAAATTCAAAAAACTATCGCCCGATGACATTAGTGCCGATAGTAAACCCACGATAGCAAACCCAAATAAAAACGGACCAGTATGCTGATCAATAAACAAATAAGTTACATCTTTTGGATTAATATCACTCCCAGTCGTTAAGCGGATAGCCATACCCACCAAAGGAAAAATAATGTAAAATGGAAGCATCCCCAAACCAGAATATACACTCATTTGCTTGGCTGTTTTTTCACTTTTTGCTGCTAAAAGCCGTTGCCAAATATCCATTCGTACCATAACTGATGGAGCCAAAAAGAGGGGAAGCGCAATCAAAAACGCCCAGCCATAATAGGTTCCGTTCAGCATATTTGAGGGTAGCTCAGTTAAGCGTTGCAAATTATGTGTATCTATCAGAACCCCTGGAATAAAAATTAAAATGATCATGAGTACAATAGCAATGAATTGAAGCATGTCGGTAATGATAACACCTGATAAGCCTGCTAAAGTTGTATAAGAAATTACAATAATGCAGGATATGATAGCCGCACTTTGGTAGCCTATTTCAAAGGTAAATTTTAGCAAGGAAGCCATTCCTACAAATTGTGCTGCCAATAAAAAGAAAAAAATAAAAATATTGACTCCGCTTACGGTCATTGAAAAGGATCGATTATATGTATCTGACTGTTTGGAATTAAACCGATTATTCAGGTAATGTGGAAAGGTGTAAATTTTATGAGTTGCGCCATAGGTTCTAATCTTTCCTGCAAAACGAATCAATAGCATAAAACCTAATACATAAGCAATTCCTATTCCAACAGCTGCAAAGCCTGACTCATAACCCATGGCCATAAGTCCAATGGATGTTCCTCCACCAACAAAAGTTGCAAGTGTTGTAAAAACCAAAAGAAGCGTTCCTGTTTTTCGGTTGTTTACCAGATAACTCTCTAGATCATTATGCTTTACATGACGTAAGCTTAACACAATGATAAGAACTAAATACAGAATAAGCCAAAAGTAAAACCAGTTCATAAAGATTGGGTATGGGTGATCAAAAATATACATTCGTGGCTAAATAAAAAAACAGGGCTTCAGCATTTGCAATTTTTATGGAAGATATATTGTATTAAAATAGATTGTTTTTGGTCAATGAATTCT
>JBFFMB010000432.1:0-2291 GCA_041554455.1 Bacteroidales bacterium | reverse complement strand
GAACCTGAAAAAATTTCACGATTATTATCTCGTCGGGATGAATTTACCGGTGATTTTGTTGAAATCAATATTGATAGTGATCTAGATCACCAAACAGCCTTTTCTTTTTCAGCGATGGCTTCAGGAGTTAAAGGAGAAGAAGCTATTTCACAAAATGGTCAAAATTGGGATAGAAGCTGGAATCCGATTTGGTATTTAAAAACGTCAATGGATGATGATGGCTGGAATGCAGAGTTTCGAATTCCTTTTAGTCAATTACGTTTTGGAAAAAAAGAAAATCATATTTGGGGAATACAGGTTATGCGATGCTTATTCCGTGAGGAAGAACGATCATATTGGCAAGTTGTGCCACAAGATGCACCTGGGGTCGTTCATTTGTTTGGCGAAATGCACGGAATTAGCAATATTGAACCCAAGCGTCAATTTGATATCGTACCTTATACTTTAGCTAAACTTGAAAAATATAAGGCAGAGGAAGGAAATCCTTTTGCTGATGGGAGTAATTCAAGTCTAGCTATGGGGATTGATGGTAAGGTTGGTATTACCAATGATTTAACTTTAGATTTTACAATCAATCCTGATTTTGGTCAAGTGGAGGCTGATCCATCCGAAGTAAATTTATCAGCTTTTGAATCCTATTTTTCTGAACAAAGACCTTTCTTTATTGAAGGAAAAAGTATTTTTGATTATCGTCCTTCAAGTGGACCTGTTATTAGTGATTATAATAGTGATAATCTATTTTATTCCCGACGTATTGGTCGTCGTCCACATTTTTATCCCGATTTAGAAGATAATGAATATGCTGATATGCCTGATGCAACAACAATTTTAACCGCATTTAAGCTTTCCGGAAAAACTAAAAGTGGATTATCCATCGGTATTATGGAAAGCATGACAGCTAAAGAAAATGCAAAGGTGTATCATTTAGGAGACGAACGTGATGTTGTTGTTGAACCAATGACCAATTATTTTGTTGCTCGTCTTAAACAAGATATAAACAAAGGCGAAACGACCATAGGAGGGATGATCACTGCGGTGAATAGGGATATTCCTACAGACGATTTTTTATATCTTCCAAAATCGGCCTATACTGGTGGTATTGATTTTAAACATTATTGGAATGATCGGAAATATTACATTGGACTAAATTTTGATTTTAGTCACATACGAGGTGATTCAACAGCAATTGAGAATCTACAGACATCTTCTGCTCGTTATTATAATCGCCCAGATGCCGAGCATCTAACCTTAGATGAGGATTTGACTAGTTTAACAGGTACAGCAGCAGCTTTAAAATTTGGAAAAAATGGAGATAGTAGATGGTCTTATGAAACAAGTATTATTTATCGCTCTCCAGGTTTTGAAATCAATGATATTGGGTTTATGAGGAATACAGATGTTATTCATCATGGAACATGGGTTGGATATTACATCAGAAAACCATTTGGTATCTTCGAAAACTTCCACTTAAATAATAATTATTGGGCATCATGGAACTTTGATGGTAAATTACTGACTTTTGGTCAGAATATTAATTTCAATACTAAATTGAAAAATAAATGGAGTTTCAATTATTCGATTTCACATAATGGAAATCGATACTCCGTTAGCGAATTACGTGGTGGACCTGCTTTAAACCTCCCTGGGAGATGGAGTCATAATGTAAATATAAATTCGGATCATCGAAAAAAAATGAGATTTTATTATGGATTCTGGATAAACAGAGGACGTTTAAATTATACCACTTCTAATAATCATTGGGCTGGTTTTACTTATCGTCCGATGAATGCATTAAGTATATCTGTAGAGGCTTTTATTGATAAATACAAAAAAGAATTACAATACATTGGACAGGATGAAATGAATGGAAATTCACGATATTTGTTTGGCTCAATCGACCAACAAACATTTGGGTTTACGCTTCGTCTTAATTACAATATTTCCCCAGACCTAACCATTCAATATTATGGAAGTCCATTTATTTCATCAGGTAATTATTCAAAATTTAAATTGGTAGACAATCCTCAAGCAAGTGAATATCTTGATCGATTCACTGAATTTTCAGAAAATCAACTATCCTATGATAATGTTGATGAAATGTATTCGGTAGATGAAGATTTGAATGGGGGAACGGATTATACCTTTGATCAGCCGGATTATAATTTTGCTCAGTTTCAATCAAATTTGGTTGTGAGATGGGAGTACCTTCCTGGTTCCACCGTTTATTTTGTTTGGTCGCAAGGCAGAAGTAATCGCACTAGCAATGGAGAATTTAATTTTAGCGATAATAT
>JBFFMB010000431.1:0-2291 GCA_041554455.1 Bacteroidales bacterium | reverse complement strand
TTGTATTATCAACAATGGAGTGGTAAAAACTTTCAAGCTCAGATTTGATTGCATTTATCTCTTGAACATCCGGCTTCTCAATGATTATTTGTTTCGATCCTTTTCCTTCACCCAAATCAATAAGCATATCAAATGGACCAGCTTTATCAGGATCAACATCTTGCATTCTAACAATCTCTGTTTTCTTTTCTAGAAAGTCGACCGAAATGTAAGCATCCTTTTGGAAGAAACGTGATTTCCGCATATTTTTCAACGAAATTCGACTAGCTGTTAAATTGGCAACACAACCATTATCAAATTCAATTCGAGCATTCGCAATATCTGGTGTTTCGCTTACAACTTTCACTCCGCTTGCACTCACTTTTTTAATAGGAGATTTTACAACACTCAAAACAATATCCAAATCATGTATCATTAAATCCAAAGTAACGGGAACATCTGTCCCACGAGGATTAAATAAAGCTAAACGATGCGATTCTATAAACATAGGTTTATTTATAAAATCTTTGGCCGCAATAAATGCAGGATTAAATCGCTCAACATGGCCAACCTGTACTTTTACATTTGCTTCATCGGCCAAATCAATCAATTCTCTTGCTTCATCTGGAGTTGTAACAATCGGCTTCTCGATAAAAACATGTTTGAATTTTTTAAGCGCCTTAGCAGCAGATTCAAAATGAGAAATTGTTGGAGTAACAATATCTACAGCATCAACAATATCTATCAATTCCTGAACATCATCAAAGCGTTTAATTCCAAGCTCATTTATTGCTATTGCAGCATTTTCATCGCTGGGATCATAAAAGCCTACAATTTCAAATTCTTCAATCAACTTTATACATTTTACGTGTATTCTTCCTAAATGGCCAACGCCTAAAACTCCAATTTTTAACATAATTCTATTTTTATGCAAATGTAATTTTTTTTGTGCTGAACGAATTAGTAAATTCGCGTAAATTATCCCTTATTTACTAACATCGTTTGAAAGAGCTGAGATATAGGAATTGAGTATGAATGACACATATAGACATAAAGGCTTACGGAAACAATTAGTTGAAACTGTTCGAAAAAAAGGGATTAAAGATGAAAATGTACTTCGCGCAATAGAAAATATTCCACGTCATCTTTTTATGGATTCTTCTTTTCTAGAATTTGCCTACCAAGATAAAGCCTTCCCAATTGGATCAGGACAAACCATCTCTCAACCGTATACCGTAGCTTTTCAAACCGAACTATTAGACGTAAAAAAAGGGGACAAAATTTTGGAAATTGGCACAGGGTCAGGTTATCAAGCCTGTGTTTTGGCTGAAGTAGGGGCAAAGGTTTTTACTATTGAAAGACAAAAAAAATTGTATTTAAAAACCAAAGAATTCTTACCATCCATGGGTTACCGAATAAAAACCTTTTATGGAGATGGCTTTGTTGGACTTCCTGCTTTTCAACCATTTGACAAAATTATCATTACTGCTGGAGCCCCTTTTACTCCAAAAGAGTTACTTAAGCAATTAAAAATAGGTGGAATTTTGGTCATTCCTGAAGGCAAAGGGGATATTCAGATTATGAAAAAAATTACGCGAATTTCAGAAACCGAATACGATACTAAAGAATTTGGAAACTTCAGTTTTGTCCCTCTTCTCGAAAATAAAGCAAATGATTAAAACTCGTCCTGCCTAACAGCCTCCATTACTTAATCCTTCATTTACAAATATTTAGGTTCCCTGAAATGAAATTTATTTCCACATATGGGAATAACCTCAATATATGTTAATTTCTACATGTATTTGATTTACTGATATTTACATAAAGCATGGTACATATGGCTTATTAGTTGATATGTAAAAGCTCAACATCAAATAAAAAAAGTCATGAAAAACAAACCTTTTATTTTTTACAGCATTTTGACTGTATTTACAATCACCTTTCTATTTTCTTGTCAGAAATTTGAAGAAGATGAAGCTATTCAGGAGGATCAAACAGAGGAAGTAACTTCATTGAAAGACGCCAGTTTTAGCGCCGATTTTGATTGGAAAACAATGCAGACCTTTACATTTAATGTAAGTTCGGAAACTGCACAAATTATCAATATTACCTCATCAGATAAAACGATAAGGTATTTTAAAGGGATGCATCCCGGAAATTCAGAAACTTACATTCTTAAAATAAGTGTTCCTACCGATGTATTAAACCTGAATATTAATAATCAAGAGCTGATTTTAAATGCTCTGGATGTTTTCATTGAAATTTAAAAGATTTAAGTCATGGAAAAAAAGATACTAATTACAATAATTGCA
>JBFFMB010000430.1:0-2293 GCA_041554455.1 Bacteroidales bacterium | reverse complement strand
CGGTATGGGAAAGATGGCCGAGATAAGGAAACGTATCGCGAATTATTGGCTCGGATTTATGGCAAGGAAAGACAGCTTATATCTGGTATTCATTATAATTTTTCATTTACAGATGAGTTGCTAGCAAAATTGAAACGCCTTTTCCAATATGAAGGAGATGAAGAGTCATTTAAAGAGCAAGTATATTTTAAACTTTCCAGAAATATAATGCGCTATCGCTGGTTTTTGATCTGGCTTTTTGGTGCCAGTCCACGAACGGAGGACAGTTATAAAGTAAAATCCTTAACAACGGGTACCTACGAAAGTATTCATTGTACGAATGGCATTTCATTAAGGAATTGTAAATCAGGTTATCGGAATAAAGAAGATTTCTTTATTGATTTAAGCAATACAAATGCTTATCATTCATCCATCAATGCACTGATTACCCAAGGTAAATTGCAATTTGAGAAGGAATTATATGCACCCGTCAGGATTAAATTCCAAACAAAAAACCAACGCATCTCACATATCGAGCTCCGTTTTCTCGACCTCAATCCCCTTGAAAAAGCGGGGATTTCGTTAACTAGCATGCATTTTATCCATTTATTTATTGTGTATGCATTCTTAAAAGATGAAAGCAATTCATTGGATAGAGCAGCGCAAGATATTGCTAATGCAAATCACGATCGTATTAGTTGTTGTGGCAGAGATGAAGATATCCAATTAGTGAAATACGATGGGACAACGATAAAACCATTAAACTGGTCTCACGAAATTATGAATGAGATTTCAACAATGGCCGATCAGTTTAATTTGCTAGAAGCTCCCGAATACAAATTAGCAATGGATGCGGTATTTGCCATTTTAAAAAAGCCTGAAGACCGCATAGTGTTCAAAATAATGCGTGGCAATGCTCATCTTGGTTTTGTGAATCATAATCTTGAATTAGCCAATAACTATAAAAAGGATAGTTTAACGAAAACTTATCGTTTTCACGGATTGGAAGACATGGAGCTAAGTACGCAATTACTTATAAAAGAGGCTGTCCACAGAGGATTGCAATATGAGATTTTGGATAGGGATAAAAACTTCATTAGTCTGACTAATAAAAGTAAGACCGAATACATACAACAGGCAACCAAAACCTCTATTGATAATTATAGCAGTATTTTGTTGATGGAGGATAAGCAAATTACTAAGAAAATACTTGCGGACAATCAAATCAATGTCCCGAGTGGAAAGCAATATACTGATTTGAATTTGGCTTTAATCGACTTCTCTTTTTTCAAAGGACGTCCTATTGTGATTAAGCCAAACTCCACCAATTTTGGGATTGGGATTACTATTTTAAAAGAAAACGATGATGAGGACGTTTATAAAAGAGCGTTGGAAATAGCTTTTCAGAATGATAGAAATGTGTTAATTGAGGATTTTTTTGCTGGGGAGGAATATCGTTTCTTTGTGATCAAAGATGGGGTAGAGGCGATTCTAAAACGAGTGCCTGCTAATGTAATGGGAGATGGTATATCAAGCATTCAAGAATTAGTTACATTAAAAAATCAGAATCCAATTCGTGGAAAGGGCTACCGTACTCCCCTAGAGAAAATTGCATTAGGGGAAGCCGAAGACATGTTTCTTAAAATCCAGGGATTGAATTTTGAAAGCATCCCTCAAAAAGATCAAATCATTTATTTGCGTGAAAACTCAAATATAAGCACTGGGGGCGATAGCATTGATTTTACGGATGATATGCACCAGTCGTACAAAGATATTGCGGTAGCTGCTGCCAAAGCATTAAAGGTGAATGTTACAGGTTTAGATATGATTGTTCAGAATATCTCCAAACCAGCAAGCAATTTAAACTATACCATCATTGAGTTAAATTTTAATCCAGCTATTCATATTCATTGCTATCCATTTATTGGTAAAAATCGACGATTGAATGAGAAAATTTTGGATGCGTTAGAATTGTATTAAGTGTAGAAAAATAAGATAAGGGGCATTAATAATTTATAAAGCGAATTGAGAATTTATCCAATTAATTATTTCTGTATCTAGATCATCTGATAATAACTTTGTGCCATGTTGAGCTTTATTGGGTACAATAATTAGCTTTTTTGGATCCTCAGTAATACTGTACATGTAGGTAGCCTCAGCAGGACAATCAATATTGTATTCTGCATTAATATCTAGTTCGCCAGCAATGTATAATGCTGATTTTATAGTCATAGTAGGAAATATTTCAAATATTCCATCCTTTATGCCAGAAATGGAAACTGAAGTTTTTACTTCACTAAAACCATTTCCTGCT
>JBFFMB010000429.1:0-2298 GCA_041554455.1 Bacteroidales bacterium | reverse complement strand
GCATGTTAAATAGCAACGAATTCCATCCCTTTAATGTGATGAAGCTCTATGTATTTGGTGGGAAGCAAATCGTTATCAAAGCATTTTATCCAAAAGCTATAGCTAAATTGGTTTCGGTACCTGCTGCTCCAAAGCAAAATGTATCGAGTGGTGTGGCTATGAAAATTGAATTCCAAGATAAATCAGCGGATATCGTATTATTTGGGGGGAAAGGTTATCTAGCCGAAAGGGTAAGCACCACCATAAATGGAACTCAATTTGAATTAAACTATGGGTCCAAATTAGTGAAGTTACCCTTCTCCCTTTATTTGAGAGATTTTATATTGGATCGTTATCCAGGCTCCATGAGTCCTTCTTCATTTGCAAGTGAAGTTACACTGATCGATGAACGTGTGAATCTTCGCGAAGACAGACGGATATTTATGAATAATATCTTGAATTATGGAGGCTACCGATTTTTCCAATCCTCCTACGATAAAGATGAGAAAGGAACCGTTCTTTCAGTAAATAGGGATTCATGGGGAACCAATGTGACTTATTTTGGTTATTTGATTATGACTTTAGGAATGATCTTTAACTTCTTCCATAAAGATAGTCGCTTCCGCATTTTAATGCGTGCAACATCGAAGAAAACAACGAGCATTGCGCTTATTATAGCCTTTACTACAGTTGGTCTTTTAAGCACTGAAACGATACAGGCTCAAATGGGCGGGATGCCCCCACAAGCGTTTAATCCAACAAATGCGATTATTCATATTGATCATGCCAACGAATTCGGGAAATTATTAGTCTTAGATTCAAAGGGACGTATCGAGCCTATCAATACGCTTTCGTCAGAAGTTTTGCGAAAAGTGACCAAAAAAGGCGAGTTCATGGGAATGAACCCCAATCAGGTCTTTTTAGGAATGATCAGCAATCCGGGTGGATGGCAAACGGTTCCAATGATTAAAGTTTCGGATAAAGAACTTAAAAAAATATTGGGTGTAAAAGGCTCCTATGCTAGTTTCAACGATTTCCTCGATTTTGCTAAAGGAGGAAGCTATAAATTGGGCGGACTTATTGATCAAGCCTATAAGAAAAAGCCGGCTGCTCGAAATGGTTTAGATAAAGAAATCATTAAAGTTGACGAACGAGTCAATGTTTGCTATATGATATATATGGGCGATTTTCTAAAAATATTCCCCTTAAAGGACGATCCTAACAATGCCTGGCTGACCATCAATGAAGTGAATCAATTCGACTCCATAGATGGTGGTTTTGTAAAAAACATTCTCCCACTCTATTATGGCTCTATTCAAAACGGAATGCAAAGTGGTAATTGGGCTGAGGCCACGCAAAATTTAAGTTATATAAAAACCTTCCAACAAAAATTTGGAAGTCGCGTCTTTCCTGCGGCATCAAAAGTTAAATTGGAAATTTTATATAATAATGTGAATGTGTTCAAACGCCTATTCCCCTATTTCAGTTTAGTTGGTTTTATCATGCTGATTCTGTTATTTATGAATCTGTTGAATCCAAAATATAAATTTAAAAAAGCCATCAATATTGGAATCCTTTTAATTGCTATTGGCTTTGTTTTTCAAACATTGGGATTGGCTGTTCGCTGGTATATCTCGGGACATGCCCCCATGAGTAATGGGTATGAATCCATGATCTTTATCGCTTGGGCAATGGTTTTAGGGGGGTTATTCTTTATAAAAACATCCAAAATCACCGTTGCCATTACAGCTATATTAGCCTCTTTAGCGTTGATGGTTGCCAACCTCAGTTGGTTGAATCCTGAAATTACCAACTTAGTTCCTGTCCTGAAATCCTATTGGCTGTCTATTCACGTATCTGTGATTACAGCCAGCTATAGTTTCTTAGCCATTGGAGCTTTACTTGGTTTCTTCAACCTACTATTGATGATCCTGAAAAAACCAGCCAATAAACAACGTCTCGATGCCACCATCAAAGAGCTGACCAATATCAACGAAATGAATTTGATCATTGGAGGCTTCTTATTAACCATCGGAACATTCCTAGGGGCTGTGTGGGCCAACGAAAGCTGGGGTCGCTATTGGGGCTGGGATCCAAAAGAAACCTGGGCCTTAGTATCGATTGTGGTTTATGCCTTCGTGGTTCATATGCGATTAACGCCTGGTTTAAAAGGAACCTATACCTTCAACTTCGCGGCCTTAATTAGTTTTGGAGCAATCCTAATGACCTATTTTGGGGTGAATTATTACCTTAGCGGTATGCATTCTTATGCACAAGGCGATCCAGTTCCGGTTCCTACTTTTGTGTATTATATGATAG
>JBFFMB010000428.1:0-2307 GCA_041554455.1 Bacteroidales bacterium | reverse complement strand
GCCTGTGATAGTGTGCTATCATGGTTAGAAAAACCCACCAAACATCAAATAGAAAATCTGGATAAAATAAATTCGCGGGAAGCAGATTTTGCGGCTACTTATGGGGGTCGAACTTTTAATACAATTATTTTTACATCAACCCGTGATGAAGCAGTTGGGAAAGTCAAAGATGAATGGACTGATCAAGAATTCAGCGACTTATTTATCAGTCGGGTAGATCGTCAGGGAAAATGGAGCAAGCCAATATTACTTGATAACGAAGAAGCGGATATTGAAAATGATAACACCATCAATTCGGCTGCTAACGAAGGCACTCCCACCATGAGTAAAAATTTCACCCAATTATATTTTACACGTTGTCCAAATACAGTAAAAAAAGCATCGGGTTGCCAAATTTATACATCCAAAAGAGTAAGCCGTACTTGGTCCCGCCCACAAATCTTAATGTTGGGTAGAGATACGACTGCTGCTGTGGGACATCCAAGTTTGAGTAGCGATGAAATGACGATCTATTTTTCTGCAGAACGGGCAGGAGGTGAAGGCGGAAAAGACATTTGGTTTGCTACACGAAAAAGCCGCGAAGGACAATTTGGACGACCACAAAACTTAGGAAATAAAATCAATACAGCTGGCGATGAAATGTTTCCTTTTATGAGAAATGACAGCCTATTGTATTTCTCATCGAACGGACATATCAGCATGGGAGGCTTGGATATCTTTGTGTCGAAATTAGATAAGAATGGAGAGTGGGGAAAACCGGAAAATATGAAATCGCCCATGAATTCAAACTTGGATGATTTTGGGATTGTTTTTCATGATGAAAAAGAAGAAGGATTTTTTAGTTCCAATCGTAAAGGAGCAAAAGGAGATGATATTTATTCATTTAAAATTCCTCCAATAGAATTTACAATTAAGGGAACAGTCACCAATCGCGAAACGGAAGATCAAATAGAGGGCGTTAAAGTGAGTCTTCAGGGGTCAAATGGAAGTCTTGTCAGTGTTCGTTCGAACGACAAAGGCTATTATGAATTTGGCATCTCACAACTATCCAAAGATCAAGATTACGAGCTTAAACTGATAAAAGATGATTTTTTCAGTTATACCACAAAGATTTCTACTTATGGCTACCAAGCAAGTCACGATTTCGAAATGGATTTCAAATTGCAAGCCATACCCGAAAAACCCATTGTTTTACCAGACATCCTCTATGATTTTGCTAAATGGGATCTAAAGCCTCAATATCAGGATAGTCTTCAAGGATTGATTCGTACCTTGGAAGAAAACGAAAAAATGGTTGTTGAATTGGCTTCACATACCGATGCTCGTGATACAGAAGAACGCAATACGATATTATCACAACGCCGCGCCAGTTCAGTGGTTGATTATTTAATTCTTCGGGGTATTCACCCAAAACGATTGGTGCCTCAGGGCTATGGCGAAAGCCAGCCACGTGAGCTTGACAAGGATTTCATCCGCGAAGGTATTCGATTTAAAGCAGGAACTATTTTAACGGAAGACTTTATCAATACCCTTGAAAACAACCCGATAAAGGAAGTGGCGCATCAATTGAATCGCCGAACAGAATTTAAAGTCCTCAGCAATGATTTTGATCCCTTTGCTGAAATTACGGACAATGATGATTCTTCTCCGACAAGAAATTTAAAACCCAAAAGACGCGTTTTGCCCTTTACTACTGACGAGCAAACCAATGAATTATTTGCAAATTGCACATTTAACGACCATCCTTTTTTATTCATTTTTAAAGAAGATTCGGAAGCTGAAATCCCATTAAGGGAAGCACTCAAATTGTTAAATTCAGGAGCTATAACCAAAGACGACTTCATAGATTCTGAGGCTCTTAAAAATGGAAGTATCGCCAATGGATCTGAATTCTACATCAAAGAATTGAGTATTGCCGGGAAAACAGTCCGCAACTTAGTCATCAAGGTGAATAATCGCATAAAAGAAAAATTAATTTTGGGTGAATCTACACTTATCATGTTTGGATTGTTTAATTTTGACACCGAAAAACAAATTATAATTTTTAAGTAAGCTGATCTGAAATGCCCATAGAATCCAGATATCAAAAAAGAGGAGTTTCTGCCGGAAAAGAAGATGTTCATAATGCGATTAAGAACATTGATAAAGGATTGTATCCTCAAGCTTTTTGTAAAATAATCCCTGATATCATTGGCGGAGATGAGGCCTATTGTAATATTATGCATGCAGATGGCGCTGGAACAAAATCATCCCTCGCTTATTTGTATTGGAAAGAAACGGGTGATATTTCTGTATGGAAAGGGATTG
>JBFFMB010000427.1:0-2325 GCA_041554455.1 Bacteroidales bacterium | reverse complement strand
GGATCAGCCAGTTTTCAATTTGGAATTAGCTATAGCATGCTTAAAAACTTTAATAATACGACCTACGTCAGTGGACCCAATTCAGTTAATTCAATTGGTGACATGTATGCTGCACTAGCTAATGGACTTTCAATCGCAGATATAGAAGATGATATTGATGGCATAAATGCTTTTGATTTGAATCCCGCTTGGTATTCATTCCTTTTTGATGAAAACGGTTCTGCCGGAAACTATATTGGCAATGGCCCTCCTGGTGTTCAACAATCAAAAATGAAAGAAAGCTGGGGTTCCTTGGATGAAATTGCTTTAACCTTTGGTGCCAACTATGGTGATAAATTATATCTAGGTGCTACCATTGGACTCCCAATTTTGAACTACCATGAAGTGTCAACCTATACTGAAGATGCTCTAGACGCTAGCATCCCTGAGTATACATACAGAAGTGCTTCAGTAAAAGATTATTTGGACACAAAAGCATATGGTATCAATTTAAAATTAGGGATGATTTATAAAGCAAATGATATGCTTAGATTTGGAGCCGCCATCCATACACCCACTTACTATTACGAGATGAATGATGAATGGAGAACTAGAATAGGTTCGGAATGGGATATTTATGATAGTAATTTAAATGATTCCCCAACTGGGTTTTTTGATTATCATTTAACAACGCCTATGAAAGCGATTGGTAGTGTTGCCTTTATTTTTAATCAATTTGGACTTATAAGCCTTGATTATGAATATCTTGACTACTCGAATATAAGTTATAATTCGAACGATTACGGTTTTAGCTCTGAAAACAGCACCATCGTAACAGCATTTAAAGCAACTAGCAATATCCGCTTAGGAACTGAATGGAAATTTATGAACTTTGCTTTTAGAGGAGGCTATAGTATGTATGGCAGTCCGTATAGAAATGAATCGTATGACGGAAAGAAATCTTCATATTCATTAGTTCTTGGTTATCGTGAAGGCAATTTTTATTTTGATGTTGCTTGGGTATATTCTGAATCCGATAATAATTTTACATTCTATGATTATAATGGAGTTACCACTAACCTAGCCACAATAAGTAATAAAAACACTAATTTAATGTTTACACTCGGAACTCGATTTTAAAAACCTAAAAAGATGAATAGAAAAGGAGCTTATTTAGCTCCTTTTTTTTGTTTCCAATCGGCTTAAACCAGCCTTTGCTTTTATATCCAAACTCTTTTTGTATATTTTGAAATCCAATTGCAAACAAATTTCATAATACAGTTTTGCAGAATTATAATCCTTACGGTTTTCGTATATCAATCCTAATTGTAATGCAGAGTTCCCAGCATAATAATCAGATAAATCCTCCCCTTTTTCAATAGCTGCTTTAAAATATAGTATAGCTTTTTCGAAATCTTCTAGGCCCTGATAATTACGTGCTATGCGATAATTATACTCAGCTAGCTCAAGCATACTAAATGCTGTAATATTCAAGCCAGGACTAGTTAAAATATCCAGTGATTTTGAATAATAACCACCATCATATAATAAACGTGCTTTTAATAAATCTGTATTTGGAACTTCATTGTTGTCAGCTTCTATCTCAGCCTGTTTATCACCTTCTAAATTATCATTTCCTTCTGTTTTGCAAAAAGAAATCAGCTGCTTGTATTTCAAAGTATCTCCCTGAATTATCGCCAACCAAGCCATTTTTTGAAAAGACGATTTAATATAACTCCCTCCTTTGAATTCATTTACATATTTCTGGAAATAGGTATTTGCCGAAGGATCAAGCCTATTCAAATTCATCAAACCGCGCAAATATGTTAAATAATGAAAAGGATAAGATGTTTTAGACTGCTGATATACATCCATTATTTTGAGGGCCTCTTCTGTACGGGCAAATTTCTTTAAAATACTAAGCTTCGCAAAAACGATCAGGGGTTGTGCATTTGTTTCCTGATTCAAGATGTCCAATAGTTTTTCGGCATTTGCTTTATCAGAACTGATATTCATCTCCATAAAAGTCAAGAAAAAGGCAGCTTCATTTAACAAATATTCATAGTCCTTATTTTTTTGAGCCTCTTCCAAAACCATAAATAACTCATGGAATCCCTGATCAACAGTCCCATCCATAGAAGCTAACCAGGATAACCATTTGTAATTTTCGGGAATACTACCAACCATCGTATGCAACAATCCAAAACCAATGTAATTTGGTAAAAAATCAGGGTGATCCTCAACATTGCGTTCAAGCAGATGAAAAGCTCTTTTTATCTCAAATAATGCAGGTAAATAATCTTTAAACCGAAGACGTGCAAAAGCAAACTGGAGATTTAGATTGGC
>JBFFMB010000426.1:0-2334 GCA_041554455.1 Bacteroidales bacterium | reverse complement strand
GGGGTATACGCAATCGTTTGAACCGGCATTGACCTATGCCGCTTTGGCCAGTCACAATGACGGACCCAATATCTATCCGTCCATAACCGCGTTTACCAATATTGCGGATGTGACGAAGAGCGATAATTTTTTGATGATCAACGAAAAATTAAAAGACGTTAACTACGAGCTTGCAAAATGTTGTAATCCAATTTCTGGAGATGCTGTTTTTGGATTTGTAACAGTGGGTAAAGGGATTACTATTCATCGGATTAATTGTCCAAATGCCTCTCATATGATGTCGAGATATCAATACCGAATTATTGATGTGCAATGGCAAGATGCAGCTGGGAATTTAACCTCATATATTGCCAAGATTAAAATATCAGGTAAGGATTCCATCGGTATTATAGGGGACTTAACAAATCTTATATCCAAGGATTTAAAAGTTAATATGCAATCGCTTTCTGTCGATACAAATGATAAAACTCAGATGTTTGAAGCTAAAATAAAAGTTCAAATTAAAGACACCATCCACTTGGATGAATTAATCCATAAAATAAAAAAAATGAAGGGTGTTGAAAAAGTGAGTAGAGAAGTAGGTCTTAAATAATGTTAATCCTCAGGACAACATAGTTTGAAGCCGCTCCCATGGATATTTACAATTTCTATGCGTTTATCATCACTGAAATATTTTCGTAGTTTGCTAATATATACATCCATGCTTCTAGTAGTAAAATAATTAGGATCTCCCCAAACTTTTTGTAAAGCATTTTCACGCGATAAAATGACATTTTTTTGCAAATAAAGTAATTTTAAAAGATCGGCTTCTTTAGGCGATAATTTTTCAATATGTTCATTCAGGCTAATTGTCCGCATCAGATAATTGAAGGTGTAATTTCCTATTCGACAATCATCTAGTTTTTCATCTTGACTGCTATTATCATTCGTTCGCTTGAGAATTGCGTTTATTTTACAAAGCAATACTTCACTGTCAAATGGCTTAGTGATATAATCATCTGCGCCAATACTGAAGCCTTTTAAAATGTCAGCCTTAAGTGTTTTAGCGGTTAGGAAAATTAATGGGATTCGAGCATCTTTGGCTCTTATATTTCTTGCAATTTCAAACCCATCGACATTTGGAAGCATCACATCCAATATACATAAATCGTAGGTATTGATCATAAATTTATTAATGGCTAATGCCCCGTCATTAAACCAATCAACCTCATAATTATATATTTCAAGATATGATTTCAATACAGCTCCAAAATTTGGATCGTCTTCCACTAAGAATAGTTTTTTCTTATCCATTTTATTGATTTTTATAAGGTAAGAATAGAGTGAATTTACTCCCTTTTTCAATTTCACTTTCAACCTCAATATGTCCGTTAAATGCTTGAATAATCGCTTTTACATAGCTTAGTCCAAGCCCAAACCCTTTGATGTTGTGAATGTTTCCAGTTGGAACTCGATAAAATTTATCAAAGATTTTATTGATGGTATCCTTACTCATCCCAAGTCCTTTGTCTTCAATAATTATCAATATTCCTTTTTCATTATTCTCTGTTATTAGATTAATTTCAGGATTGTTTGGCGAGTATTTATTCGCATTATCTAATAAGTTCTGAATAACATTAATGAAATGATTTTCATCAACATTAAAAAACGTGTTTTTTGCAATTAATTGATAATTTAATTGTCCATTGCGCTTTTCAATATGTAAACGGATGTTTTTTATTGCTCTCTCAATAAGCGGATGGAGATCATGATTGGCCAAATGTACTTCCAAGTCTTTTTTGTCGATAAGCGACATTTGCAATACATTTTCAACTTGTGCATTCATTCGATGATTTTCTTCTTTGATTATATTCGTATAATAACGAATTTGATCTTCTTTCTTAATTATAGCTGGGTTATTAATTGAATCGATGGCCAACGAAATCGTTGCAATGGGCGTTTTAAATTCGTGAGTCATATTATTAATAAAATCAGTTTTGATTTCAGATACCTTTTTTTGTTTCAAAATAATCCATATCGTTATTGTGAAAGTAATCAAAATGATTAGCGTAAATAAAATAGATCCTGATACTAAAAAAATAACTGATCGAAATAAATGGCGTGTTTTATCAGGAAATAATAAGAGTAAGAAATTTTCACTTGATTGAAAATCTTGTGGAAATAAATTGACTTTATATTTCGTATCTATTTCGGATTCAGGAAATCCTTCTGTTTTGACTTGAAATATGGAATCTAATTGCAAATCTACTACTGCAAATTCGTAAGGAAGTTTAAGATTGTTTAGTTCCAGTTCCTTTTGGATAATTGGCTCGATCCCTTTAATATCAATTCGAT
>JBFFMB010000425.1:0-2337 GCA_041554455.1 Bacteroidales bacterium | reverse complement strand
TGAAAGATAAAGAAAAAGCTGCATTGGTTCAAATTATTGAATGTGAAGATGGTTCTCATACTTTATATCGCCAAGATTTGGATGAACATTATCATTCTGTTTTTGGAGCAATTTCTGAATCAAAGCATATATTCATTAATGCCGGATATTCGTTTTTGTCTCGAAATTTATCGGAAATGAATATTTTAGAAGTTGGGTTTGGAACCGGCTTGAACGCTTTTTTGACCTTACTGGAAGCTGAGAAGGATGATCTGAAGATTCAGTATACAGGTGTAGAAGCGATTAAGTTACCGAATGAAATAATCTCACAACTTAATTATTCTGATTTATTGAAAAGCGATCAATCGAATAAATTATTTGAATGTATTCATGAAACTTCTTGGAATGTCAATGCTCAGATTTTGCCAAACTTTGCTCTTGAAAAGATTGAGTCAAAAATAGAGGATGTCAATTTAGCGCTTAATCATTTTAACTTAGTTTATTTTGATGCTTTTGCCCCCACAATTCAATCAGAATTATGGACGGCAGAAATTTTTAAAAAAATTTACGACAGCATGCTAGCTGGAGCTGTATTAACTACTTATTCCTGCAAAGGAGATGTAAAACGAGCACTGAAGTCAGTGGGATTTACATTGGAAAAACTACCTGGTCCAAAAGGGAAACGAGAGTTTCTTAGGGCTGTAAAATAAATGTGTTTTAACTGAATCAAAAATGGGGTTTAAATATTTTCATATAAAATTATCAAGCGACTATTCTGAAAAAGAATTAGAGCGTCTTATAGCGAGAAAACTACGTATTCGTAAATTTGATTATCAGATAGAAACGAAAAGTTTGGATGCTCGGAATAAGAACAATGTTCAGTGGCAATTAAAAGTGCTTGTGACCTCTGATGAACTCAAAGGTGAATCTCCAGAGATTAAGCCTTCCTTAAGTATTCCTTACAAAGAACGAAATAAAAAAATTATTGTCGTTGGGAGTGGGCCTGCAGGCTTTTTTGCAGCCTATGTTTTGCAGATGGCCGGTTTTCAGGTGAAGATATTAGAAAGAGGTTCAGAAGTGAATAAACGAGCAAGGGAAATCCACAAATTTGAAACTACAGCCCAATTCTTCCCAAATAGCAATTATGCTTTTGGTGAAGGTGGAGCAGGCACTTTTTCGGATGGGAAATTAACGTCTCGTAGTAAACACATTTCTCTTGAGAAGAATTTTATATTATCGAGTTATGTGAAAGCGGGAGCTCCTGATGAAATTATGTATTTGGCTCATCCCCATTTGGGATCTGATAATTTGAAGCGTATTGTTCAAGTATTACGGAAAATGTTTACCGATTTGGGTGGTGAGATTATGTTTGAAACTTGTTTTACCGATTTGAAATTGAAAAATCGTTCTGTCGAAAACTTTGTAACCGAAAAAGGGGAGATGGAAGCGGATTATTATATTTTGGCAAATGGGCATTCAGCTTTAGATACCTCCCGTATTTTGATGGAAAGAGGCGTTTCTTTCCGTACAAAGAAATTTGCTGTTGGGAGTAGAATGGAACATCTTCAAGAAACTATAAACATTGCTCAGTGGGGAAAAGCCCAATTGCCGGGTGTCAAAGCTGCAGAGTATCGACTAACCTCCAAGCTTGACAATGACCAATCGGTTTATACATTTTGTATGTGTCCGGGTGGAATTATTGTTCCGTCAGCAGCCTTTGCAAATACCAATACGGTGAATGGGATGAGTTTATATCAACGGAATAATCATTTTGCGAATGCGGCCTGCGTTGCCTCTGTGGATATAAACGAAATACTGGGAAAAGAAGTTAGTCCGTTGGAAGCATTGGACTGGCTTGAGGATTTGGAAAAGAAATTTTATGAAATTACCAGCGATTATAAGGCGCCTGCTTGTAGTATCAAGGATTTTATTAATGGGGAATTGAGTATTGATTTTAATAAAGAATCAAGTTATCCTCTTGGTCTCGAACAAATGCCTATTTGGGAGTTTTTACCTCCTCAAATTAGCGACGCCATGCGCAAAGGCTTAAAGGATTTTAGCACTCGGTTGAAAGATTTTGATACAGGGAATATTATGGGTTTAGAAAGCAAAACATCTTCACCTATTCAAGTTATTCGCGATGAACATCGTCGGGCAGAAGGGATTGATAATTTATTTGTCATAGGCGAGGGGAGTGGCTATTCGGGTGGAATTATTTCAAGTGCAGCTGATGGTGTCAAGGCAGCACTTTCAATTATTCAATTGAATTCATAAAAAAACGCCTCCATTGGAGGCGTTAAAATATATCTTGGAAAATCAATTCTAGAATTTTCCAAACTTAAGTGTTATACCAGTTGA
>JBFFMB010000424.1:0-2339 GCA_041554455.1 Bacteroidales bacterium | reverse complement strand
TTGCTGAAAGAAAAAGTGGATGTATTACTAGATCATAGCATTAAACCCATTTTTTGTTGTGGAGAACAATTAGCTGAGCGCGAAAATGGAACTTATTTTGATGTTGTAAAAAAACAAATTGAAGAAAGTTTATTCCATTTAAGTGGCACTGAATTCGAAAATATGGTGATTGCGTATGAGCCAGTTTGGGCTATTGGAACAGGTGTAACAGCTACTTCAGAACAGGCTCAAGAGATGCACGCCTATATACGAAATTTATTAATCGAAAAGTATGGAAAAGAAAATGCAAACGACTGTAGTATTTTATACGGAGGTAGTTGCAATGCCAAAAATGCGCGTGAATTATTTGCTAACCCAGATGTTGATGGTGGGTTGATCGGTGGAGCTTCACTCAAGGCCAAAGAATTTTATCATATTTATAAAAGCTTTTAATCCAGACGTATGAATTATATCGGTGTACATTTTTATTTTAAGTCAGCTGAGGTTCAGAACGAAATACTGATGGCTTTTTTATCTGAGTTAGAATTTGAAAGTTTTGAGGAAAAGGAAGATGGTGTTTTAGGCTATATTCAAGAGCCCCTTTTCAATGAAAAAGCCATTGTAGAATTATTGAAAACCTATCTTCCATCGATGGATATTGGCTATGAATTCGAAAAAATCAAAGATCAAAATTGGAATGAAGTTTGGGAAAGCAATTACCCCTCGGTTACAATTGCTGAGCAATGCTACATTAGAGCACCCTTCCACGAAAGTGATCCAAATATAAAGTATGAAATTTTGATTGAGCCTCAAATGTCGTTTGGGACTGCTCATCATGAAACGACCTCTCAGATATTAGAATATATCTTGGAACATAACTTTGAAGGAGAGACCGTTTTGGATATGGGTTGTGGAACTGGTGTTTTAGCCATATTAGCTGCGATGAAAGGAGCTAAACAAATTGAAGCCATCGATAATGATGAATGGGCATACCGTAATAGTCTGCAAAATGTAGAACGCAATGGATTTTCGGATATCAAAGTAATTCAGGGAGATGCCAATGATTTGAAAGGGAAACTGTTTTCTGTCATTTTTGCAAATATTAACCGAAACATTTTACTTCGCGACATTCCTTTCTATGCTAAAGCTTTAGCTAATAGTGGTCGTATTTATTTCAGTGGATTTTATGATGAAGATCTAGATCTAATTAAAGAAAAAGCAATAGAATCTGGTTTGAAATTTATCAATAAAAAATCAAAAAATCGGTGGGTTGCTGCTTATTTTGAGAAAAAGTAAGATTGTTCATTAACGCTATAAGCTATGTTAAGAAAGAGAACTATTCTAATGGTCATCCTTTTCATGTCGATTGGAATTTCTCTTTTTTCGCAGCAACTAAAGCCATTTACCAATAGCTCTGAATTTTTCATTAAGGAGTGTAACCAATATTTTTCTGCAGACAAAATACCCCCTTTAGAGCTAACTCAGTTTATGGCCCAATGGAATGGAGGACAATTTACTGATTCCACTAAAATTTTAATGACTTCCTGTGTTTTTGAGATGCAAGAAAAAGGATTGAAAAGTCCGCTAATTCTTAAATTCCTGCGTATCATTCATTTGTTTTCTGAAAATAAGCAAGATCAACATTCTTTTATTTCGTGGCTAAATACAATGCATCAATTAGTGATGGAACGTTCTGCCCGAAATTTTCAACATTTTTTGGATCAATCCCATGATTTAATGCTAAAACAAGAACTTAGCCGATCAGCTTCCATTAACTGGAGATATCGTGGAGGTGATTTTTACTATTTTATGGACACTGTTCTGAAAGTTAGCTTTAAAAATGGTGACCTCGTTTGTAGAAGTCGTATGGATAGCTCTGAGATTTTCAAAACCAATGGTATTTATGATCCTATTAAGAATGTATGGAGAGGTGAGGGAGGACAGCTGAATTGGAAAAGAGTGGGAAAAGCTGACAAAATGAGTGCTGTACTCAAGTCGTATTCTGTAAATCTTGATCTTTCTCAGTATACTGCAGATTCAGTCATTTTTACGGATAAAGAATATTTTAATATCCCAATGATTGGGCAACTGAGTGAAAAAATTCATGGGAGTAGACCTACATTGCGTACTTCTTACCCACGTTTTAATTCCTACGAGAAGGATTATATCATTGACACTTTGTTGCCTTCTATTCGCTATATTGGAGGTGTTCGTGTTCAGGGAGCACGTATTATCTGTGATGCGGCAAAGAGCCCCGAAGCTTTATTGGTTTTTTATAAAGATAGTCTCCCATTTGTACATATTTATTCTCAAGAATTCGTTTTATTCAATGATAAAATTACGTCTAAACGAGCTCGGAT
>JBFFMB010000423.1:0-2340 GCA_041554455.1 Bacteroidales bacterium | reverse complement strand
CTCAATTAATGATTGATGTTTTTTAGATTCCTTTGAAGAGAGCATTGAGGTATTTGCATTTCTACCTAATACAACCCCTAGAAAAACGCCTGCTGTCAATACGGCTGCTATTTGAGCATAAATAGCAAAATTGAGTTTTCTTACGCGGGCTTGTTTTATTTGAGGACGACTGGACATTATTTTGTCCGTTAGATTTTCCGGAACTTGAAAATCCTCATCTAAAATATTCATGGTATCTTCTACCATCTCATTCAAGCTCCTATAATTTGACAATTCTTTCATTCGTGTTATTGGTTCTTTATTATTTAATTTGAAGTATTATTTATTCGAGATATTTCTTTCAATCTCTACTTTATTAATGACGCTCATAAAAAACAAATCTGGCGTATAGAGTGAATTATTTTCAATTCTCATCACTTAAGTGACTCTCGGCGTGAGCAATATTCCTTATTACAATATTTACATTGATCATCAAGCTTCATCATATCCTTTATTAGTTGATCAAGCAAATGAGATTGCTCATCTGTACAAATACTACGGATATTCATAAAATGCTTTATCGTTTGCCTTTTTAGTCCGGTATACAAACCACCTATTTGCTTGGCAATAGAATCCATGACACGACTATCTGGATTTTCAGATGACAATTCGGCCATTAATCTGAAATTGGATTCGCATTGCATATCCAATATATTCTGATAAACACGAAATATTTTATAATCCATGGCACTTACTTTATCATATTGCTCAGCTGTAAGTTTCAATGCCTCTTTGAGGAATTTATCTGATTTATAATGTTCTGTTGTTTCTGAATTTATAGAAACCGATTTATTATTCATCAACAATAGGGTAGCAAAAGCCGATATATTTATTACCAGCAGAAAAATGCTTAACCAATTTATTATACGTTGTTTTTTGTTCATGACGAATTAATTTAATTGATTCTTAAAATAGGAATACAATGATTTTCGCAAGTTTGATTTTGCACGATATATTAAAGACTCGACCGAAGCCTGACTTAGATTCAGAGCCTCGCAAATTTCTTTTTGAGAATAATCTTCAAATTTATGCATCAACAAAACCCTCTTTTGCTTATCGGGTAAGCAATCGATGGCTTGAAACATAACTAACCTGGCTTCATCATTCTCCATTAGCATAGCAGGAGTATCTTCTTCAGGATATATTTTGTTAATTTTATTTTGAGTGATACTGCAATGGATATCTTCGGCAGTATAAGCTTTGGCAGGATTACGTTTTCGTAATAAGCTAATGGATTTGTTTTTGGCAATTTTAAACAACCAACCTGAAAGGTCGTCTTCATTTCTAAGTTTATGGATGGATTTAAAGACTTCTAGGAATACTTCCTGACAGATATCCTCTGCATCAGAAGTATTCCTAACAATACGATAAGCAGATCCAAAAATTAATCTCTTATATTTTTCAATTAGAGCTCTAAAACTAGGATCGTGATTTCGAATAATGCCTTTTATTAGCAGCTTATCATCCATTCAGAAGCCCTTATTCTTTCAACAAACCTTGTTTGCGCAGATAAGCTTCAGCTTCCTCTTTTGTTTGATATAGCTCACCGTCAGTTTCCCACCAACTTTCACCATATGACATTCCCATTTTACTACAGCCTTCTTTGGGACCCATGTTGATTGACTCAAGAGCTTTCATTTTGATTTTGCTCGCTTTAATTTGAACAATTTTAGCTTTAATAGGCATTCCATATTGAGGAAACCCATTCCCATCAATAGCAACTAATACACCATAGCATTCTACTCCATTTTCTGCCCAATCACCAATCTTTGCTTTCAATTCAGCATTCAGCTCAGTACTTGGACCTTCATACTCATAGCTTGCTTCTTCATTTGATTCTCCTCCTGAATTACATCCACTAATAGCTATAACTAATAGCAGTGTAAATACCGATATACATTTCTTCATATAAAAAATTGTTTGATTCACGTACTTAAGACGCAAGTTGCAAAAAAATCCAGCGGCAAATACAAAATTAAGTTGCAATGAATCATATAAAAAACTGCAATTGGGCAAATTGAACGTCATTTTAAATCAAAAAGATTTTCGAGGAAAGCACAAAAAAAGCGGCTAGTTGAGTAGACTAGCCGCTTCCATTTTACAAAATATTTTCTATTTAAAAGTACCAGCATAAGAAAGTGCAGCACCCATTAAAGCGAGATCTTTTAAGGCAGCCATCATTGATATTTGCATAGCCATATCACCAGCAACAGTCACCATAACTGGAATATGAATTGACACTATAAACAAAAACAACATTAAAGCTAAAAGAAGGCTTGCCAATCGCGCCATTTTATCAAT
>JBFFMB010000422.1:0-2342 GCA_041554455.1 Bacteroidales bacterium | reverse complement strand
ATTGTTCGTTGCGATCGTGTTGCAGCGGGAGTTATTGAAGCGGTGAAATCAATTGATGAGCTGAATATTCCATTGATTGTACGTTTACAAGGAACCAATGCTGAAGAAGCTAAGAAATTAATTGATGAGTCTGGAATGAAAGTTCATTCTGCCATTGCTTTGGAAGATGCTGCTAAACTTGTTGCTGAAGTATTGAAATAAGAAAAAAATAATCTTAAATATACAAACCACTTTGCTATGAGCAGAGTGGTTTTTTATTTGTCAATTTTTTCATCTGAGAGGCGATTTCAGCAATATGTGTGCAATCACTTCCACAGCATCCACCTAATAATTTCAATCCCGTTGTTTGATACAAATCGAGCATTTGCTTGGCATAGGGTGCTGGTTCAGTTGTATCTAAATAGGTGAGTTGTTCTAGTTCTTCAGGGGATTTAGCAGAGGTGTTGGCTTGGAATCCCAACAATCGGCTTTTTATCTTTTCTGAAAAAACAATCTCATTTTCAAAAGCTGATTTAAAGGCGGATGGATGTACACAGTTTAGCATGAAAAACAGAGGTGGGTTTTCAAACTGATGATCAATTTTCTCAATTGCAGTATGCAAAGGTGTTCCGTCAAGAAGTGTCCCTTCTGGTTTAATAACAAAACTGATGATGTAAGGAATTTTAATGTCAGATAATATGTGGGCAATTCCCATGACCTCACTTAAAGCAGGCATGGTTGCCGCTTTGATGAAATCAGGTTTGCTTTCGGCTAATTGCTTGATTTGTGTTTGATGAAAGATCTTTGCTTCTTCGGTGGATAAGGCTTCGTCTGGTTTATAAGCATCTCCTTTGCATCCTATTAAGCCCCCAATAAATATTTTTTCTGAAAATTCCCCATAACTATCTCTAATGTTTTTCAGAAAAGATACTCCATCTTGATTAATCTTTGTTTTGTTATTATAAGCCGATTGTTTAAGTCGTTCAGGATTAGCTCGCCAAGTAGGGGCATAGCTAAACATCGGAAAATCATATTTCTTAGCAATATCAATGTATTCGCGATAAATTGCTTCGAGTGCTTGTTTACCTTCCTCTTCATAAATTAATCCTGCGTGTGCTATAAACGGATCAAGCTCAACAGATGAACTTCTGCGGATCCGCTCAACCATTCCGCCTTCTGTCAGAATAAAATGGGCTTCTTTTATTGTTTTCTCAAATGCATTCATTCTATGATTTCGAATTAGGGTGTTATTTTTTAAGTTTCCATCTACGATGTGTCCATAACCATAAATGGGGGTGTTTTTTAATAGAAGATTCAAGCATTTCGGCATATTTATCGATCAGTTCGAAGTCCTTCAAATCATCCATATTTTCAGCCAAAGGGAAAAACTCAATTTCATAAATACCTCTTGATTTCTTTATCATTTCTGAATAAACAACCACTTGCTTGATTTTCTTGGCGATGCGTTCACTTCCCACGAAAAAGGCCGTGTTTTGATTTAAAAAATGCACCCAGTGTTTGGCATTACTTTGGCGTGGACTCTGATCACCCACCATGAATGTAAAAGTAAGGATGTCTTTTTTTGAGTAATTAACTAAGGTTTTATATCCTTTAGCCGATTCCACAGCGATTAAACCAAAACGTTCTCTTGATAGTTTAGTAATTTGATCAAAATATTTATTGGATAATTTGCGGTAAAAAGTCATGACCTGATGAGGAAGAAAAAAAGGTAGAAAAACCAGATGCTCCCAATTGCCAAAGTGACCCGAGTACAAAATAACACTTTTGTTTTGAGCATAATATTTCTCAATCAATTCCGGGTTTTTCACCCTAAATCGTTTTCTTATTTGTTTTTCACTGATGCTGTATACTTTAATGGCTTCAATGATAGTGTCGCAGAAATGCTTGTAAAATGCTTTCTCAATGCTTTTAAGTTCCTCTTCTGTTTTTTCGGGAAAAGAATTTTGAAGATTTTGCTGTACCACTTTTCGGCGATATTTTATGAGGTAAAAAACAAGGAGGTATGCAAAATCTGAAAACAGATATAATATCCATATCGGGATAAGTGAGAAAAGATAAAAGGGTAAAAATTTTATATTAGAAAAACCTTTAGTCATTGTTCTTTGAATGTTACAATCGTATTGTTTTATAATTCAATCGTATTACAAAATTAAGATAAATATAAAACAGCCGAATGTCAGGAGTGATTTATTCATCCTTCAATCCGGCTATTGATTTTTTATTCGGCAAATTTGTCTTTAAAAAGCAATCAAGAATCTGTATCGAATCTTAAATATTGTTATTTATCAATGATGATTTTAATCCATACTCCCACGAATGAGAAATAAGACTCCCTTTGTAAT
>JBFFMB010000421.1:0-2370 GCA_041554455.1 Bacteroidales bacterium | reverse complement strand
GGTGCTCGCGATATCTGGTATGATGATACTGTTCGTCGCTTAAATTCAGAACAAAGAGGTGTTCATATTGGAGCCTTTAAAGGGGAAGATAGAATCTTGACGATTATGAAGTCGGGCTCTTATCGATTGATGAATTATGATCTATCCAATCATTTTGATGAGGATATGATTATCATTGAGAAATTTGATGCACGACGGATTATTTCTGCGATCTATTTTGATGGTGAGATTGAGAAAACCTATATCAAACGTTTTCAAATCGAAGCGAATGGAAATGGAAATAAGAAAAATGATTTTATTGGTGAACATCCTAAATCTGAGCTTTTAGAACTTAGTATTGATTATCTGCCTCAACTTGAAGTTGTCTTTGATGAGAAAGCTAATTCGAAGAAAATTGAGAATGAAATTATCAGCATCGACGAATTTATTGGTGTGAAAAGCTATAAAGCAAAAGGAAAACGAATTTCGAATTATGTCATAAAAACGATGAAATGGTTAGACCCTTTGCCTTACGAAATGCCCGAAGAGGATATTGAGGATGACGAAGATATTTCGGAAGACATTCTTGAAAATGACGACGATGAAAGCAATGAAGAGAAAAGTCCTATAAGCAATAATGAGGCGAATGTGAAGAAGAAATATGATGATCCTGAGCAACAAATGACTTTGGAATTATAAAAATGGATTGCTAAAATGAAAGACGATAGAATACTTGAAATTACAAATGATGTACAGTGGATAGGGGTGATGGATTTTGACATCGTGACTTTTGACGTTGTAATGGAGACTAAGTATGGAACAACGTATAATTCCTACTTTATTAATGCTGATAAAAAAACAATTGTAGAAACATCTAAGGAGAAGTTCTGGGATGTTTATTATGAGAAAATCAAAAGCGTTGTTGACCCAAAAGAGATTGAATACATCATTGTTGACCATACAGAACCTGATCATTCTGGTAATTTGAAAAACCTATTGGCAGTAGCTCCAAATGCAACTGTTGTAGGAAGTGGAAATGCTATCCGTTATTTGAAAGATTTGATGGGAATTGAATTTCCTCATATGGTCGTAAAAGATGGTCAAACCTTGGATTTAGGAAATAAAACCTTGCAATTTATAGGTGCTCCCAATTTACATTGGCCAGACTCAATTTATTCTTATTTGGTTGAAGATAAGCTTCTTTTTACCTGTGATTCTTTTGGGGCTCATTTTTGTCATGAAGAAATGTTTGATGATAAGGTGGGTGATTTTGATGAAGCATTCCGTTATTATTTTGATGTTATATTAAAACCATTCAGCAAATTTATGCTGAAAGCCATTGAAAAAATTCGTCCGCTTGAAATCAAAACAATTTGTACAGGTCACGGGCCAATCTTACGATCTTATTGGAAAAAGTATGTTGATCTTTCCGAAGAATATGCTCAGAATGCTCTAAGATTACCTGAGTGTCAGCGAGTCTTTATTCCGTATGTGTCTGCTTATCATAAAACAGCTTTGATCGCAGAGAGTATTGCAAAAGGAATTCGTATGGCTGGTGATATCGAAGTGGATATCGTCGATATTGAAAATACTCCTATAGGCGAATTAGATGCCAAAGTATCCAATAGTACAGGAGTGATTGTTGGTTGTCCAACCATTAACCAAAATATTTTATTGCCTGTTTATAAGCTCTTTGCGGTGCTAAGCCCAATCAGAGATAAGGGGAAATTAGCAGGTGGTTTTGGATCCTACGGTTGGAGTGGTGAAGGCAAAGAACATATCAAGTCCAATCTTACAAATTTAAAACTTAGGTATTTTGAAGAGGGCGTTTTTGTTAAATTTTCACCAACAGATGATCAGATAGAAGAGGCTGTTAATTATGGCATAGCATTTGGTAAAGAATTGCTAAAATAATAACATCTAATCCTCGTGTTTCGAGTTTTATCTTTAAAGCTATGAAAACAACATCCTTTTATAAAATCGTAAGTTTCGCCTTGTTTTTAGCAATCCTTTATGCTTGTACTGTCGAAAAAAAAATGGCGGCAACTTATGTCTTTAATAAAAATAAGGCTGCTGTTTTAGTTCTTTCGCCTGATTTAGTTTATAAGACTAATTTAAAAGATAGCTTAAGACTTGATGATCAATTACTCAATTCTTTTCCCCCTGATTCAATTCCTGTAGATAATAATTTATTTCTTAAATATATTAATGAGAAAAATTTTGTAGCCCTATGTACAGACTATCTTAAAGATGAGTTGATACAAATGGGATTCATGGTTTATGATGAGGATAGTTTTGATCAATTTATGTTAACTAAGGATAGCTCATTTGTATTGAAAATTTCGCAAGTTGAAATAGAAGAAGGCTTTGGTCCCCGAGTACAAATGGACT
>JBFFMB010000420.1:0-2376 GCA_041554455.1 Bacteroidales bacterium | reverse complement strand
ATGCCAAAAACAAACAAATGGATCTTGTTTTTACCACTGGAGGAACAGGTATTGGCCCTAAAGATTTCACTCCTGAAGTGGTCAAAGATTTCTTGGATAAAGAAATTCCCGGAGTGATGGAAATGATCCGCATGAAATACGGACAAGAAAAACCCAATGCTTTATTGAGTAGGGGAGTAGCTGGACTAATGGGCGAAAGCTTGGTGTATGCCCTGCCCGGAAGTGTAAAAGCAGTGAATGAGTATATGGACGAAATTTGCAATACCTTGCAACATTTGATCTTTATGTTGCATGCATTGGATGTACATTAAAAAATATAATTAAATTGTCATTTCGAAAGAGCGAAGCGACTGAGAAATCTAAATTGTTGAGTAAAGGGGATGAGATTTCTCCTCATTACATTCGTTCGAAATGACATTGAAAATTTAGTAATTTGACAATTAACAATATGAACCGAGAAGAAGCCTTAGCATTAGTCCACGAATACATCGAAAACCCAAAAATGATCAATCATTGTTTGGCCTCCGAAGCTGTGCTAAAAGCATTGGCCAAACGATTGGGTCGGGATGAAGAAAAGTGGGCATTAGCCGGATTGCTTCATGATCTGGATGTGGAAAAGGTAGATGCCAAAACCCATGGCTTGGAAACTGCTCGCATACTCGAGGAAAAAGGAGTGGATGCCGAAATCATTGATGCGATCAAAATGCATAATGAGGAAGCCACAGGCATGAAGCGCAGCACCGAATTTCACTATGCATTGGCTTGCGGCGAAACCATTACCGGAATGATCACCGCCACAACCATGGTTTATCCCGATCAAAAGATCGCGAGTGTAAAACCCAAATCAATTACCAAACGGATGAAATCGGCTGCTTTTGCTGCTTCGGTAAGTAGAGAGAATATTCACGAATGCGAATTGATAGGTATTCCTTTGAATGAATTTGCTGAGCTTAGCTTGGAAGCCATGAAGACAATCAGTGAGGATTTGGGATTGTAGTTTTTAACATTCTTAAGGTGATAATTTTTGTGGATTATCGTTAATTCCCCACGAATTAAACCTAACTTTATTTGATACATTTAGAAAATGATTCGGAAAATACTCAGATATCTTGATAATCGTTATACCTGGACTGCATTGGCATTCTTGGTATTCTTGGTGTTTTTCGATCGCTATAATCTGATCACCCGCTTTAAAATAAAAGCGGAACTCAATAGTGCTAAAGCTCAAAAAGAATACTACCAACAAGAAATTGAAATAGATAAAAAAGCCATACTTGAACTGACGACTGATACCGCTTCCCTTGAAAAATTTGCCCGCGAAAAATATCTGATGAAAAGAGAGAATGAAGATATCTTTTTGATTATGGAAGAAGAGGACAAAAAATAAATTAGCGTCATCCCATCTTTGTAACGATTGTAAAGCAGAGTTCTAATTATATTTTTTTATGATACATACTGTAACAGGCCTAATTAATCCCGAAGAACTTGGTTTAACCCTCATGCATGAACATATTTTATGGGCCTGGGTGGATGAGGTGCGAGAGCAATTTACTCGGGAGAAAGTGATTGAGATGATGCTTCCTTTTCTTCTGGAGATTAAAGATTATGGGGTGAAGACGATTGTTGAGCCTACAACGGATGGAGCTGGTAGAGATGTTGAGTTATTGAAAGATATTTCTGAGAAATCAGGCATTCAAATTATCAGCAATTGTGGTGTATGGGATGGATTGGATTATGAAAGTATGTATGTGCCAAAGGTTTTATTTGCGATGTCGCTTGATGAGATAGCACAAAAATGGATAGCCGAGTTTGAAAATGGAATGGATGGAAGCAATATCAAACCCGGCTTTATTAAACTGGCCTATGGCGATCATGGATATTTAACAGCATTTCATGAAAAAGTTTTGCATGCTGCAATCAAAACAAGTTTGAAAACAGGGCTGACCATACAAGCACATCTTTGTTCTTCTGCTTCTGCCAAAAAAACAGTGCAAATTTTGGAAGAAGAAAATTTCCCTTTGCATAAATTTATCTGGACCCATGCCGATTTTGCCTTTGATGATAAAACAATTTTTGAATTAGCTGACAAAGGTATTTGGATAGAAACGGATTGGAATATTGCCAAACCTATTGATTATTCATGGCATGTAAATCTGGTAAAAGCGATGAAGGAAACAAATTTATTAAACCAATTGCTAATCTCTCAAGATGTGGGTGGTTTTCATGGGGGAGCTATTGGACATTATACTAAACTATTTACAGATTTTATCCCTTATTGCACTAAGCATGGTATCGAAAAAGAAGTGTTTGACAAATTATTGATTGAGAATCCAGCTAAAGCATTGGATGTTTAATAAAATAATGATGAATGAACTT
>JBFFMB010000419.1:0-2403 GCA_041554455.1 Bacteroidales bacterium | reverse complement strand
TTTGCAGCATTTACTATTGCATCTACTTCTAATTGTGTAATGTCAGTATTTATAAGTTCGATACGATCGCGTACCTTATTCATCTTTTTTTACAAAAAGTTGAGACGTCTCATATTTAACAACCTTTATTCTACTCCCCTTATTGATGAATCCACTAATGGCTGTAGCATCAAAAATGTCATCCTCAATATTAATTTTACCGGCAGGTCTGAGATTTGTCCGTGCAATCCCAGATTTTCCTATCATGTCAGTGTATTTTGTATCCGAAGCAATAAAGCCTTCGCTGGCTTGTTGAGTACTTGCCAACGATAATTGACCAAATATAGTGGTCGTAAACATGGTGTGACTGAGTTTTATAGATGCAACAATCGCAATAAAAATGGCAATTATTACAGTAAATAATGCTTTAATAAGATCATCCATATTATTAAGCTCCCCTTCAAACTTTAAGGTGTCTACCATGCTTAAAGTCAGTCCGGCAACTATGAGGAAAATGCCTGAGATGCCTGCTATGCCAAATCCTGGAATTGCGAAAATCTCAACAGCCACTAATATAACTCCGATGATAAAAATAACGATTTCCCAATTTGCAGCCAATCCTTCCATATAAAGTGGAGCGAAATATAACAATGCCCCTAAAATAGCTGCAACAGAAGGAAAACCAAGACCGGGAGATTGTAGCTCAAAATAGATTCCGCCTATGATTAACATGATAAGGATTCCTGATATATATGGTTTGATCAAAAATCCTATAACATAATCTAAAGGACTTAAGGTTTGTTCGATTAATTCATAATTAACAATTCCTGCTAGATTTAGTACTTCAGTAATACTTTCTGCCTGACCTTCACAGAATCCATTTTTAATGGCTTCCGAAACAGTAAAGGTCAATACACTTCCAGAATCAATTACATTTTCAATTTTTATACGAGGATCAACCATTGCCTGAGCAATTTCAGGGTTCCTATTATTTGCCTCAGCTGTTGAGCGCATTAAAGATCGCATATACGATTGATATTTATCAGCAACAACTTCACCTGTTTGGTTCACAACAGTGGCTGCTCCAATATTGGCTCCTTTTCGCATGTAAATACTGTCACAAGCAATTGAAATCAATGCGCCAGCCGAGGCTGCATTATTATCAATAAATACCATTGTTGGAACAGGGAACTGCATGAGTATGGTTCGAATAGAATCTGCTGCATCCATTAATCCTCCATAAGTATTCATATGTATGAGTACATAATCTGCTGAGACTTCTTTGGCTTCTTTAAGGGCTAATTTGGTTTGTCGCCAAACTGGAGGAGCTATTTCTTCTTTGATATCGAATTTATAAACGATGGTTTTTGGCTTATCGTTTTGTGCATACGAATTGAATACAAGAAGAACAAAAAGGTTCAATAGTATTAATGAAGCAAATTTTGAGATTGATTTCATTTGATAAAAATAATATTGTTGAATGGTCGAAAACTGAATTCTTACTTATGCATCCTTTTATATAATTTCTTCCATGATCTTCTACGCCAATACTCCATGCTCCAGTATTTACCCCAACGAATATTGGTCCACATTCGTTCGTGGGCATAATAAAAAACTAATTTAGCTACCATTTCAACCGAGGTAATAAAGCCGGCTGTTTCAGCTGCTTGTTCTGTCGATTGATCTGAGTAACGACGAAAAATAACAAACGTAATTAAAAAAGTTGTCCCGGAAGCGATTAATCTCCAGCTTATGGCTTTCAAAATACTCCTAATCGGACTATCTTTTTCTTTTCCTTGTTCAACTATAAAATCAGGTTTGTTTGCCATATTGATTTTTGTGGGTTAATTCGAGTAACAATAATAATTAATTTGAACTAGTTAAACAAAATATTTTTGGATGCTTTTTAAAAGTTCTTCTTGAATTTTACTGTTTGATGTGATGATTTCTCTACCGTAAAGATAGTCTTTTCCTCCATTAAAATCCATGCAAAATCCATTGGCTTCTTGAACGAGAATTATACCAGCTGCAACGTCCCACGGATTCAATCCATATTCATAAAACCCATCAAATCGACCACAAGCGACATAGGCCAAATCAACTGCAGCTGAGCCTAATCGCCTAACCCCTCTGGTGTTTTGCATAAAGTATTTAAATAATTGCAAATATTCATCCAATCGGCTGTAATCATAATAAGGGAATCCGGTTGCTAATAATGAATCATCAAGTTTCTTCGTTTCAGAAACATAAATTTGTTTGCCATTCATAAAAGCACCGCCCTCTTTCCATGCGTAAAAACACTCATCTTGATTGATTTCATATATGACTCCTACAATGATTTCTTCTTTATGAGCTAGAGCAATGCTTATTGAGAAAATGGGTAATCCATGAATAAAATTGGTTGTTCCGTCAAGCGGATCAATG
>JBFFMB010000418.1:0-2407 GCA_041554455.1 Bacteroidales bacterium | reverse complement strand
GCTTTGGGTAGCATGATCGCAGCGGCTCTATATCTATTCATTATTGATTTAGCCAGTATCGGATTGATTTATCGTGTAATTGCGCTACTCTTTTTAGCGCTAATTTCTATAGGGCTTTCTTTTTATTATGCTAAAAAAATTAAAAGGAAAACAGAAGGCTAGCTATATATGATGCTAAAAATCAGATTATCGGGCATCTTAAAATGCATGCTAATTGAATTACAAATTAGAATGTGTTATATTTATACTATCACTACTAAATATCGCTAATAGTTTGTGTCGTTTATGAATAGGAACGAACTTAAAAAAATTCAATTATTTTGTTCTTTAAATCAATGAATTCCAACAATGATCCATTAGGGGGTCATTGATTAAATATGCACGATAACTTAAGTTTTATTAAGCTAAATTCATGATGAAAGATTCTAACTATAACACATTAAAAAAGTCCATTATTCTTTTTTTTATAAGCCTGGTTCTATTTTATGGATGTAAGGAAAGCTCAGCTCTTAAAGAGGATGCCCCTCCTACTGAAATTTCTTTTAATGCTACTCTTCAGAATAATGAAATAGCGGTTGCTGCACCTCCCTTTAGTGAAGATATATTTCCCTGTTCAGAATGCCACGCATATCAGGAAACGGATCCTCTAAGAAGAACATTAGGTATGCATGAAGAAATTGATGAATCCTTTAATCACGATAGTGAAAACCGTTGGTGTCTTGATTGTCATGATGCTGACACAAGAGATTCATTGAGGCTTGCAAGCGGAAAATTATTAAATTTTGAAGAATCGTATAAACTATGTGGGCAATGCCATGGAGATAAACTCCGTGATTGGAAGGTAGGCGTTCATGGAAAACGTACCGGTGAATGGAATGGCACAAAGCAATATTTACTATGTGTTAACTGTCATGATCCACATTCACCTCGTTTCAAAAAATTGAGTCCAAAGCCCCCTCCTATTAGGCAAGAAGATATACGGAATAAAAAAGAAATAACTGAATAATTATGGATGATATACAATCAGAAAATAATAATACCAGAAGAGATTTCATAAAGAAATTATCCATAGTGTTAGGTGGCTCAGCTATTGCACTTTCAGCATGCAATAGCGCTGGTTTTGAAGAATTCTTACAACAAAATTTCAGAACATTATCTAAAGAAGATGTTGATGAAATTATTCTGAATCTCGAAAAAAAATACAAAAAAAAATATGGAAAAAATTTTAGTGTTTCTGCTAAACCTGCATTAGACGACACTCTATTTGGTTATGCTCTCGATCTTTCGCGATGTGTTGGATGCCGAAGATGTGTATATGCATGTGTAGAAGAGAATAATCAGAGCCGCGATCCACAAATACACTGGATCAAAGTATTGCAGATGGAGAAGGATAAAGGCATTGATTTCATGCATGCGAACATTCATTATAATCCTAAGGAAGTTCCAGAAGAAGGACATTTTTATGTACCCATTAGTTGTCAGCAATGCAAGAACCCTCCCTGTATAAAAGTGTGTCCAGCAAAAGCTACCTGGCAGGAGGAGGATGGAATTGTTGTTGTTGATTATAACTGGTGCATTGGTTGTAGGTATTGCATGGCCGCTTGTCCTTATGGTGCTCGGCATTTTAATTGGGGCAAACCATTTATTCCTGATGAAGAAATCAACCCAATTACTCATTATCTAGGAAACAGACCACGGGATAAAGGGGTGGTTGAAAAATGTACCTTTTGTATTCAGCGTATTCGAGAAGGGAAATACCCTTCCTGTGTTGAGATATGCCCAACTGGATCAAGAAAATTTGGAAATCTATTAGATCCCAATAGTGAGATTCGATATATTCTGGAAAATAAACGAGTTCTTGTTTTGAAGGCAGAACTAAATACGCAACCTAAATTTTATTATTTCTTTGGGGTATAATTTTATAACGTTAATATCTATTAATTAAAAACACATGAAATTATTTCAATTCTTTATCGGCAGTTTCAAAATAATTTTCAAAGGCGGAAAAGAATATTATGCCTGGGTAGCATTTCTTATTTTGATGTTAATTTGGGGAAGTGGTGGGTATATCAATCAATTACAAGAAGGTTTGCTTGTAACCAATATGAGTGATTCTGTTTCATGGGCTTATTATATCGGAAATTTTACATTTCTAGTAGGAGTCGCAGCTGCAGCTATAATGTTAGTAATACCCGCATATATTTACGATTGGAAACCCATAAAAGAAATTGTAATTTTTGGTGAGCTCTTGGCAGTTGCAGCAGTAATCATGTGCATTCTTTTTGTTGTGGTAGACATTGGTAGCCCACATAAATTTTGGCATATGTTGCCAATCATTGGCACAATGAATTTTCCGGCATCCATTCTGGCTTGGGACTTTTTTGTGTTAAGCTTATATTTTATAATC
>JBFFMB010000417.1:0-2408 GCA_041554455.1 Bacteroidales bacterium | reverse complement strand
GTAGCGCCGCCAAAAATTTTGATGAATTGGTGGATTTAATAAATGATTATCCTGATGACATCATGTTTTGTTCGGATGATAAACATCCTGATGATCTAGTCAAAGGCCATATTAACGAATTAGTAAAAAGAGCTATATCGAAAGGATATGATCCATTAACTGTTTTGCGTTCATGTATTTACAATCCAATAAAACATTATAATCTGGAGGTTGGAATGTTACAATTAGGTGATGATGCTGATTTTATTGTAGTTGATAATTTAATTGAATTTAATATTGAACGAACATATATTCAGGGACATAAAGTAGCTGAATTGGGAAAATCTTTGATAGAATCCATAAAAGAAAAACCCATTAATCATTTTGTCGCAAAGAAAATATGTGTAGAAGATATAGCATTAAAAGCTGAATCGAAAACTATTCGAGTCATTGAAGCCATAGAGGGTCAGCTTATTACTAATTGTTTAGAACTACCTGCTAAAATTGAAAATGGATACGTCTATAGTGATATTGAACAGGATGTGCTCAAATTAGTTGTGATGAATCGTTATGAATTAAGTAAGCCTTCCATTGGTTTTATTAAAAATTTTGGTTTTAATAAGGGTGCTATAGCCTCAACGGTTGCTCACGATAGTCACAATATTATTGCAGTTGGTGTTGATGATAAATCCATTGTAGAGTCCATAAATTTACTTATTGAATCAAAAGGCGGTATTTCTTGTGTAAACGAAACGGACAAATTAAATCTTCCTCTTGAGGTTGGAGGAATCATGTCAAACAAAGATGCATACAAAGTAGCAGAGGCTTATGAATCTATTGACGAAATGGTAAAAGCAATGGGAACTCAATTAAAAGCTCCATTCATGACTCTTTCCTTTATGGCCCTTCTTGTAATACCTGATCTCAAATTAAGTGACAAAGGTTTATTTGACGGAAGTAATTTCTCATATACCTCTGTTTTTGTATAAAATTTGAATTTTTATACATGTAAATTTATGATATATATACATATTTACTTGGATGTGATGTATTTAATTGCCTATTTTTGTAGAAAATTAAATTAATATGGGAAACTTAGTTATTGACATTACTAAACTAGAAATGGCTGCCAGTAAATTGCGTGCAATTGCACATCCAATGCGCATTGCCATTATTGATCTCTTAAATGCTACCCCCAAATTAAGTGTTACTGAAATCTACGAAAAATTAGATATTGAGCAAGCTTCGGCTTCTCATCACTTAAATATATTGAAAAACAAAGGGGTATTGGTTTCAAAGAGAGAAGGAAAAAAGATTTTTTATTCCTTAAAAAGTGTAACACTTACTGAAATTGTTGAGTGTATAAACCGTTGTAATGAATAATAAAAAACTGGAATTATTTTAAATTCCAGTTTTCTTCATAATCCCAATTTGCTCTTAACTCGATTTCAGAACCTAAATAAACGACTTTTTCTGCTTGTCGTTTGTAGGCGTAATTCCCTGTGTCCCAGAATCCGTTATTATTCTGATCAAGGATTGCTCGTAATTTGTATCTGCCTGGAGTGATATTTTCAAAACGCACAATTTCTTTCTTTGTGATCGTCACTTCTTGTAAAACAATATCTTTAGTGTTCAATAATTGAATAATCCAAGGGCCTTCAGATAATTCAGGGTTGATGGTTAAAATTAAATTACCATATTGATCTTTTGATTTTACTGTGAATGCATACACAATACTATCATTCGTATGTCCATGAATATTATAGAGTGTGGAGTCGGGTATCAGTAATTGATACATAACTTTTTCAACAAGCTTTTTATTGATCATTAAATGTCGCTTTGTTGAATCAGTAAATACAATTTCAGGAGTTGTAGAGATGCTGTCTTCTGTCCAAATGAAGGTTGAAAAATCAAAAGTTTCCAATGGATAATCCAGATCTAGTTTAAAATTTTGATTTAATTCTGCAAAGTTTCTTTTTAGGTTATTTTCTACTTTAATCCTAGTCTTTACTATGGTATCTGTTTTTGGTTTCTGTTTTTTGAATAATCCTGTGATGCCTCCAGCTTTCTTTTTGGGTTTCTTGACGGCTATTTCAAGAGTATCTAGGATGATTCCATCGGCCAAAAATTCGAATTGAATCGTATCTGGAACATTTGGCTTTAGCCATACAAAAATGGAGTCGTTTCTTTTATTTGGTTCATCAATCTTCCAGTCCAAATTTGGATCAAAATTCAGTGGATTCAGCGAATAACTTTTACATGGAAAATCTAACAAAATCTGAATTTTGTAATCATCCAAAAGTGCGTCGTCATCAATATCCTGAGTTGAATCGATAGACGTAAACATGTATAGCTCAGTAGGTAGATAATCATATTTTACTACAGGGATAGAATCTAAGGTAGTGCTATCAACAACAATTTGCTTCCTG
>JBFFMB010000416.1:0-2416 GCA_041554455.1 Bacteroidales bacterium | reverse complement strand
CATTGACGTGTTCAATATCGCTACGATATTGTTTAGCCCCTTGAGGGCATTCGTTTATACATTTGCCACAAGCGATACATTTTTCAGCAATGACATTGGCTTGCCCATTCGTCATCTTAATGGCATTTACCGGACATACTCTAACGCATCGATAACAATCACGGCATTTAGCTGGATTTGTATAAACGACTTGTATGTTGTTTCTTGTTTTATTCATAAAAACATGATTTAAATTAGTATGAATGGGCTAAGAGAAACTGAGATGGATTCAGTCTTTTCTCAAGCCCATTCAATGGAACATTATGAGAACTACTTCTATTCCATACTCACTAATTTTAGATTTAATTGTTTGTTAAGTACTTCAATCACCTTTTCGAAACTGGCTTTTTCAATACTTATATTTCCTACTTTAACATTGGGTGCTTTCTCGCATTTTTCCATACAAAATGTAGCGTTTACATCCACATGATCATCGATTACCCCAAATTCAATTTCCTGTTCTAAATTGTGTTCTGAAACATAGTTCATGACTTTTTTTAGAATTTCTTGCGAACCTTTAACAAAACAATTGGTTCCAATACATACCTTAATCTCAATTTTCTTGTTTGTATGATCACCCAATGAAATAGTACTTTCCGTAATACGACGCCGTGCATGATAATGAGTGTGTAATAATTCATGTGCTTTCGCTCCCCCAATTTCCCCTAAATTATTCTTATATAATTCATGGATGTATGGGTTATCTTGCGGTTTGTGCAGTTGAAGCATTTTGTCCACATTATACAATCCTTGTGTCCTTTTTTCTTTAAAATCACTTTCCCAGGATACCGGTTGTCCGCCTCCATCAATACAACCTCCCGGACAAGCCATTACTTCAATAAAATCGTAATCACATTTACCTTCCTTAATTAGATTGCATATTTTTCGGGCATTGCTTAGGCTATGAATTATTCCAACTTTTAAATTAATATCACCTAATTGTATGTTTGCTTCACGAATACCTTTTGTTCCTCTAACCATCGAAAAGTCAATATTCTCTAAAGTCTTGCCAGTGAGCTTTTCGTGTGCATAGCGAAGAACAGCCTCGCTAACACCACCCGAATTGCCAAAAATAACTCCGCCACCAGTTTTAAATCCCAAGGGTAAATCAAGCGATTGAGGAGCTAGTTTGTTAAATTGTAATCCAGTTTCGGCAATCATTTTTGCCAATTCCACCGTAGTAATTACATGGTCAACCTCGGCAATTTCATCCTTTTTAAATTCATCGCGTTTGGCTTCAAATTTCTTGGCTGTACAAGGCATGATCGAAATCAATACAATATTTTCTTTTTTTACACCGAGAATTTCTGGTAATATTTCTTTCGCAACACTCCCAAACATTTGTTGAGGTGATTTACAGCTTGATAGATTTGGAATTAGATCAGGGAAATATTGTTCGGCAAATTTGACCCATCCCGGACAGCAAGACGTAAACTGAGGTAAAACGCCATTTTCGGTTTTGCGTTTGATGAATTCTGTAGCCTCTTCAAAAATGGTTAAATCGGCGGTAAATGATGTATCATAAACATGGTCGAAACCCATTCGTTTTAGTGCTGCTACAATTTGACCGATCGAAACATCTCCCGCTTCTCCGCCAAATTCTTCGCTTAATGCTACACGAACGGCTGGGGCAATTTGAGCGATGACCACTTTTTCTTCATTGTACACATCTTCCCAAACTTTTTCAATCTCGGATTTAGCATAAAGGGCGCCTGTTGGACAAATCGTTAAACATTGACCACAATACACGCATTCAACTTCCGAAAAGTTTTTTCCGAAGGCAGGCATGACTTTGGTGTTTGAACCACGATTGCAAAAATCTATGGCGCCCACCGATTGTATTTCTTTACAAACTCTCACACAATCACCACATAATACACATTTATTGGCATCGCGAACGATGCTTGGTGAGAAATTATCAATAGGTTCAATCTTGTCTGTCTTTTTATAGGTGATCTCGTCAATACCTAGTCTACGTGTTAAATCTTGAAGCTTGCAATTAGAACTTCTAACGCAGGAAGGACAATCAATTTTATGATTGGCCAATAAAAGCTCCAAATTAGTTTTCCTAATTTCGCGGATTTCAGCCGTATTTGTTTTGATTTTTAGCCCTTTTTGAACGGGTGTTGAACAAGAGGCTTGAATTCCTTGGCCTTCGACATCAACCAAGCAAAGTCGACATGCGCCGTAAACACTTAAGTCGGAATGATAACAAAATGTTGGGATTTCAATGTTTGCTTTTCGACAAACTTCAAGGATGTTTTTTTCTCCCTCAATTGGAATCTTCATTCCATCAATAATCATATATTCTTCTCTTTTCATCTTAAAATCCAATTATCGCATTAAACTTACAAACCGTATTACATATCCCACATTT
>JBFFMB010000415.1:0-2418 GCA_041554455.1 Bacteroidales bacterium | reverse complement strand
GGGCACTATCTTTTCCTCCGCTCCATGAAAAAATTACTTTAGTTTTCATCCTTATAATTTTCGGAAAGTGTATAATAGGTTTGTTTCACTGTGAAATTAATTTTGATAATTTCTAGAACAATAAAGTCAACCAATATTTTTTCGGCTTGATGTTTTGGAATAATGGCTGTTTTACTAAATTTATTTAAAGTTATATGCTCATGATCTTTCAAATAGTTTAACAAGGTTTTTTCAGCCTCTGTGTATTTAATTTTTATTTCAAGCTTGTTATCTTGTTTGCTCCACACTTTTAACAATACGCTATTTGCCAGTAAGTTTTGATCGCCTACGCGTATAAATACCATGTATTTTTCGTCGTGATTTGGCGCTTTATGAGGTTTGCCAACACGCTTGGGAATTATAATCTCTAATACCGATTTGCCTTCTACCTTCCATTCCTTTGCCTCAAAGGGTACAGCTGGCTTGCAATACATTTGTGCGGAAGCTTCGAGCATATGGTATTCTTCGATTGATCGAACACCTGCAATTATGCCGTTATCCTTAACACCTATTAGTAGCCTGCCACCGTTTGTATTTGCAAAAGCAACGAGAGTACGAGCAATTTTCTTTGAGTCTGAAATTTCAAATTTGAAATCCAAACGTTCATGCTCACCTTGTTTTATGAGGTTTTCGATATGTTTATTTTTGGTAATTGGCATTGATATAAAAAGAGCTTCCTCAAACGAGAAAGCTCAGAATTAACAATCATTCATTTGAAATGTTTAAATAAAAGTCATATTTCCTTGATCCGTAAATTTCTCACAATAATGACAATGTAGTTTTACTTTATTCTCATCTGTCAGATGAACCTCGAATTTAGTATCAAAATTTTCGTGATTTGTAATACAGTTAGGGTTTACACATTTTACAAATTGCTTTATAGCCTTAGGAAGTTCAACTTGTTTCTTATAAACTACTTCATAATCCTTAATTACAATAAGGGTTGCATTGGGAGCTACCAGTGCAATTTTATTGATTTCATTGCTTTCAAAAAACTTATCAGTAACTTTAATAATCCCTTTTTTACCGAGTTTTTCACTGTTTAGATTGGCTGCAATTAATACTGGTCGTTCAATATCCTCGAGTTTTAAAATTCTCATTACCTGAGATACAACACCTGCTGGGATATGGTCTATTACCGTACCATTCTCAATGGCCGATACATTTAATTCTTTTCTTACTTCGCTCATTTTACACCAAGTATTGAAGTTAATAATGCCTGACGAACATAGACGCCATTTTGTGCTTGTTGAAAATAATATGCTTTTGGATTTGAATCAACATCTTCGTTGATTTCGTTTACTCTTGGCAATGGGTGAAGAACTTTCATAGTTTCTTTTGAATCGTTTAACATCGCATTCTTAAGAATGTATGCATTTTTTACTTTTTCGTATTCGATTGGATCAGAAAAACGTTCTTTTTGAACCCTTGTCATATAGAGGATATCTGATTGAGGAATCGCTTCATTCAGTTCTGTGTACTGATGATATTTAAGTTTCTTTTCTTTAATATGTCTTTTGATATAAGAAGGTAACTTAAGTTCAACAGGAGAAACAAAATGAAAGGTTGCATTGAAGTTGCATAAAGCAATAACTAAGGAGTGTACCGTTCTCCCATATTTTAAATCGCCCACAAAAGTGATATCCAAATTATCAAGTTTTCCTTGGGTTTTACGGATAGAATACAAATCCAATAATGTTTGAGTAGGGTGTTGATTGGCACCATCGCCGGCATTAATTACAGGTACAGGAGCTACTTCACTTGCATAACGGGCACTCCCTTCACGTGGGTGACGCATCACTATGATATCGGAATAACTACTTACCGTTAGAATGGTGTCGTTTAATGATTCGCCTTTTTTTACACTGGATGAAGCTGCATCAGTAAATCCAATGATTTTTGCTCCCAGATAAGAGGCTGCACTCTCGAAACTTAAACGAGTTCGTGTACTTGGCTCGAAAAACAATGTAGCTACGACATAGTTTTCTAAGATCCTTTGTTTTGGGTTTTTTTCAAAACCTTCAGCTATATCGAGGATTTTTATCCATTCGGCTTTGCTGAAATCATCAATTGAAACTAAACTTCTGTTTTTCATTCTTAGGTTTTATGTTTGGTCAAAAATATAAAATTTCGTTTGTGTATGTATATAAAAAATTGCAAAAGCTATCATGTTTTATTAACATTTCACGATCAAGGGTTGACACCCCTTAATCGTATTTTAGTTAATGGTGTACTCATCCCAGCTCTTAATTGTAATGTCTTCCATCTTGTATTTACAAAACGCGATGATGAATGCGCTAGCTAATCGGCCATTAGTAATTAATGGAATGTTGTGATCGACTGCAGCACGGCGTATGTTATAATCATTATACAATTCAT
>JBFFMB010000414.1:0-2421 GCA_041554455.1 Bacteroidales bacterium | reverse complement strand
GGCGAAACCACCCCAGATCCCTCCATAATATTTGAGGGTTTTCTTATAATTAAAGGAAAAAATCAAGCGAGTGATATATTGTACAAATGCTCCAACAGAGAAGGCAACAACTACAGATAACAATATGCCCGAAATAATGGCAAGTGCTTTTCCTGAGTTTATATAGTCAACTACTTCGTGTCCATCGATATGGTTTGCACTTACTTTTAATATGGAAACGGCTACTGCAGCCCCTAATAATTCAAATACAATTGAAACCGTTGTGGATGTGGGTAATCCGTATGTATTGAACATGTCGAGGAGTATGACATCAGTGATCATTACCGCCAAGAAGATGATCATAATCTCAGAAAAGAAAAACATTTGAGGATTGAAAATCCCTTTCCGGGCTACTTCCATCATACCACCTGAGAAAGTGGCTCCTACTAAAATCCCTAATGCCGCAACAGCCATAATCACTTTAAAGGGAGCTGCTTTTGATCCGATTGCAGAATTCAAAAAGTTTACAGCGTCATTACTAACCCCAACAATAAGATCAGAAATGGCTAGAAGGAATAGTAACCCAATTAAAACTAGAAAAATTGTACTCATTAAATCTTAATTTAAATTTATTGCAAAAGTAAATACAAATAAAAATTAGGTCAAATGAAACATATTAAGAAAATGTTAAGATTAAGAAAATATTGAGAACAAGTTACTTAAAGATTAATTATTCTCAAACATTAATCTATACTATTTTGATTCCTTATATTCTAAAATGGCTTCAGAAACATTTACAACATAATCTCCAATTTTCTCGCAAAGTGAGAAAATATCGCTGTAATAGGCTCCTGATTTAAATTCGTAGGTCTTTTCTTTCAGAGCTTCAACATGGTCTTGGCGTAACTCATTTCTGAATTCATTGATTTTTTTCTCAATTTCATCAGCAGCTTTATAATTTAAATCTTTGGTCTCTTTTTGTAGGTTTGCATTCATGATTCTAAATGACTCCTTTACTAAATCAAACATCCTATTTAATTGTTCAATTTGTTCTTCAGTAAACGAAACTTTTGTTTGGTTTTTATTATCAATTACTTTTGACATTTGATAACAAACATCACCAACACTCTCCATATCGTCAATGATTTTTAGCATGCCTCTTACTCGTATAGAAGCGCTATGACTTAATTCTCCTTCTGAAAGACTGGTTAAATAGGAAGCGATTTCAAGCTCCATATTATCTGTAATTTGTTCATGCTTTTCAATTTTCAGAAGTAATTTGTCATAAATTTTAGTATTCTCTTCCACCATTAAAATGGGTATTTTACTAAACATTTTTTCTATTCGTTTTCCGAATACAGCGATCTCTTTTTTGGCTTGAAGAAGGGAAAGTTCAGGCGTTGAAAGAAGTCCAATATTGATGAATTTGAGACGGAATTCTTCATCTTCTTCAAATTTGACAGGAACCAATTTTATTGCCAGTTTAGCAATCTGTTTGCTAAACCCAATTAAAAATGTTGTGTTTAAAATATTAAACAAAGTATGAAAGATCGCTAATGCAATGGGGAGTATTTGTTTAACTCCTTCGAATTCGCCAGCTGTTAGGTTTGAGTTTAGAATGGATATACTGTGGTTTTCTTCAACAATCCAATCAATAATGCGTAAAAATGGATAAAAGACAGCTAAAATCCAGATTACTCCTATCAAGTTAAATATTAAATGCGCTCGAGCTGCTCGTTTAGCCGAAACATTGGCAACGACTGCTGCGATATTAGCTGTAACTGTTGTGCCAATATTTTCACCCAATACCATGGCTGCTGCCATTTCAAAGGGAATTAAACCATTGTAACACATAACTAGCGTTAATGCCATCGTTGCACTTGATGATTGAATCGCAATCGTTAACAAAGTTCCTATTAAAACAAATATTAGTACAGAAATCATACCCATATTGGTATAATTGGCTAGGAATTCCAAGGCAACAGGATTGCTTCTTATATCTGGTACTGATTCTTTTAAAAATTGTAAGCCAATAAATAAAATTGCAAATCCAATCAGGAACTCACCCCAGGTTTTTTTTGTGCTATTTTTGGAGAAAAATAAAGGAAAACTTAGTCCAATGATTGGTAACGATAATATGCTTAAACTAACTTTAAAGCCTAATACAGATATGATCCAAGCGGTAACTGTAGTGCCTATATTTGCACCCATAATCACCCCAATCGCTTCAATGAGAGATAATAAACCTGCATTAACAAAACTTACAATCATAACCGTTGTAGCCGATGATGATTGAATCGTTGACGTGATCAGGAAACCTGTAAAAACACCTTTTAGCCGATTTGAAGTCATGGCTGCTAAAATGCTTCTCATTTTACTTCCTGCAACACGTTGGAGAGACTCGCTCATGAGTTTCATTCCAAAAAGGAAAAGTCCTAGAGC
>JBFFMB010000413.1:0-2435 GCA_041554455.1 Bacteroidales bacterium | reverse complement strand
TGGTTACTGAAACACTTTGGTTTCTACATGAATTAAGATTTAAAGCTCAAGAAATGGGAGGAGATGTAAATGTTCTGCTTGGCAACCATGAAATAATGGCTATGACTGGCGATCATCGATACATCAACGATAAATACGATTACTTTGCAAAATTCTCCTACACTAATTATTTTGAATTGTATGGGAATAATACTGCGATTGGTCGATGGTTAAGAAGCCTAAATATCATTATTCAAATGAATGATTATTTGTTTTTACATGCTGGCATATCTCCACAATTCGATGCAAAAAGATATCCCTACGATTCTATAAATTCAATTTTTCAAAACTATCTTAAATACTCTTTCCCTCTCATTGAAAATAGTATGGAAGATGATATACTAAGTCCATTTGGACCACTCTGGTTCAGAGGGTATGCATATAATGAAATGAAAAATGTTACAGTACCTCAGCAATTTGTTAATAATTATTTAGAATCAAGAAATCTAAAAAAAATGATTTTAGGGCATAATATTCAACCCAAGATCAACGCTTCATTTGAAGGAAAGATTATTTCAACAGATGTGTTTATTAATGAGAGTGGGGAGTCAATACAAGGACTATTGATTAATACAGATGATCAAATTTTCAAATGCTCGTCAAATGGAATAAAAAGACGTATTGAGTAAATTTCCGTGAAGAAACAAAATTATAAATTCGCCAACATCAATTTTTAAACAGATTTACTTTTCAATTTATAAATAATGAAAAAGACATTCCTAATCATTTGCACTATCCTCACTTTTTCTAATATCTGGGGGCAAAAAACTCTTTTGCAATCCGGTCCGATGGTGGGTTATTCTACAATGAAAGAAGTATTACTTTGGGTACAAACAAATGAATCTGCAAATATCCATTTTGAATATTGGAATATCCAATCCCCGGAAAAAATATTTAAAACAGATCAAATTTCAACTTCTAAAGAGAATGCATTTGTAGCCAGACTTCTAGCTGATCAGCTAGAACCCAATAATCAATATGAATATGCTCTTTTCATCAATAATATTGAAATAAAGCGACCTTACAAACTAAAGTTTGAATCGCAGGCTCTTTGGTTGTGGCGATCTGATCCTCCTGATTTTTCGTTTGCAACCGGAAGTTGTGCATATATTAATGAAGAAAAATACGATCGACCAGGTAAACCCTATGGAGGAGATTATCAGATCTTTGAAGATATTTATAAGAAAACGCCCAATTTCATGTTATGGTTGGGCGATAATGTATACTTAAGAGAAGCCGATTGGCATAGCAAAAAAGGGATCTTGCATCGATACACTCATACCCGATCTTTAGCAGAGATGCAGGCCATGCTGGGAAGTATGCATCATTATGCCATTTGGGATGATCATGACTATGGACCGAATGATTCAGATCGCTCATATCATCTCAAGCGAGAAACCGAAAAAACATTTAAACTTTTCTTTGCAAACCCTAACTATATTTTTAATGAAGGAATTACTGGTTTTTTTCAATGGGCCGATTGTGAGTTCTTTTTGTTAGACAACAGATTTTGGAGAACGCCTAATAACAGAAGCGACATTGAAACTCATGATATGTTAGGCGAGGAACAAATTGAATGGCTCATTGATGCATTATCATTTAGTAAAGCTAGTTTCAAGTTTATAGTGGTAGGTGGACAGTTTTTGAATCCACTGGAAAGAAATGAGAAATTTGCCAATAATGCACCCGAAGAGCGATTGCGAATTATTGATGCGATACAAAAACTAAAAATAAACGGAATTGTATTTATAACTGGAGATGTGCATCATACTGAATTGTCAAAACTAAACATAGAAAATGGATACCCTTTATATGACTTGACTATTTCGCCACTGACAGCTGGCGTATATGGTGTTAATGCTGAAGATAACCCCTTACAGGTGAATGGAACATTAGTCAAAAAGAGAAGCTATGCCCACATAAAAGTTCAAGGGAGTAAAGCAGAAAGAGCTCTCGAAATTAATGTATACGATAGTAATGGGGATAAGCAATGGACTAGAATTATTAAAGCTAAGGATTTAAAATTCCATTAAAAAACACATAAAATGGCACTAGAAATAGAACGCAAATTTTTAGTTCAGGCTGAGTTTAAATCAGAAGCCAAAACCGAAACTCGGATTATTCAAGGATATCTGTCCTCACATCCTGAACGTACAGTAAGAGTAAGAATCAATGGAAACAAAGGCTTTATCACAATTAAAGGTATTTCCAATGAATCAGGCACTTCGCGTTATGAATGGGAAAAAGAAATCTCTGTAGTTGAAGCTAAAGATCTATTAAAAATTTGCGAAACAGGCATTATCGACAAAACCCGTTATCTAGTAGAAGTTGGTAGCCATACCTTTGAAATAGATGAGTTTTATGGAGAAAACAAAGGATTGATCGTAGCCGAAATT
>JBFFMB010000412.1:0-2449 GCA_041554455.1 Bacteroidales bacterium | reverse complement strand
TATACGAACCTTCCCATTGATAAAGGGAAACAAGCAAATCGAAGCCAAAACTTGAAATACCCGGATTATCTTTTACAATACCCGTCACCTTGTAGTTTTCATCGATTAAATGCAATACCTGACCAAAGGCATCTTCTTCTCCAAAATACTTCTTAGCGGTACTTTCTGTTAATACTACAGATAGCGGTTCGCTTAATGCTTTTTTCGGGTCTCCACTGATAAATTCATGGGTAAATACTTCAAAAAAAGAGGAGTCAGCAGCTGTAATTTGATTTTCACGATAATAAACATCTCCCCTTCTAACATAATTTGAATATCCAAAAATGGTTTGAGTTGCTGTTTCAACTTCCGGATATGTTCGCTTTAATGTTTCAGCAAGTGTTGCCGTAGTCGATTCCTGATTTTCTAAATAATAATCAGCAAAGTTTATGGTCGCTGTTATCAGATAAATCCGGTCGCTTTTTTCATGATGAGCATCATGACTAAGTTCATAATTCACATAAACCATGGTCAAAACAAAACAGGCCAAGCCGATGGCTAATCCCATAACGTTAATAATTGAGAAAGCAGGTTTTTTGTAAAAATTCCTGAGAGCGATTTTTAAACTGTTTCTAATCATTGTTTCAAATTTAAAGTATTTCTCAGAGTTATTCTAATAGTGTACCATGAATTGCAAACCTTTGTTTTTCTGGCGATTAAGTTTGTGAATAATAAATATCCCTAAAAGAATGTTCGTTTTTAGTGCAGTCATTGTTCGTTAATATGGCATTTTCTTATATTTGTTCTTTTAAGATGAATATGGCTAGTTATCAAGGAAATATTTTAGTGATAGACGATGATCAGGATGTGCTGGAATCTGCCCAAATGTTTTTGGATGAATATTTTGATAAGGTTGAGATTTTAAATACGCCTCAAAAACTAAGTTCGCTGTTATCATCTGAAAATATTGATGTTATCCTATTAGATATGAATTTCCAGAAAGGGGCTGTGGATGGGAAAGAAGGTTTGTATTGGTTAAATTATATACACGAAGTGCGACCCCATATTGTAATCATATTAATGACCGCTTTTGGAGATGTTAGCTTGGCCGTTGAAGTAATGAAAAAAGGGGCTTTTGATTTTATTCAAAAACCATGGAATAATTCAAAGCTATTGGCTTCGGTATTGGCAGCAATGAAATTCAAAAAATCGAATGAAAAACTTAATAAATTAAAAGAGACCAGTGACAAACTAGGGGAAGATTTGAAACGTGATTATCAATCATTCATTGGTGAATCGGATGTTATTAAAAAATTGAAAGTAACGATTTCGAAAGTAGCTCTTTCCGAAGCGAATGTTCTTTTATTGGGCGATAATGGAACAGGGAAAGATTTGGTGGCTCAAGAAATTCATCGCTTATCCAAAAGAAAAGAAGAGGCCTTCATCCGAGTTGATTTGGGTTCCCTACCCGAAAGTCTTTTTGAAAGTGAATTATTTGGTCATGTGAAGGGAGCATTCACCGATGCACAATGCGATAAAGCGGGGCGTTTTGAATTGGCTTCAGGAGGTACGATTTTTTTGGATGAAATTGGGAATTTAAGCAAGAATCTCCAAGCAAAAATATTAACAGCTATCCAAAATGGAGTTATCTATCGCTTGGGATCCTCAAAAGAAGTTCTCGTGGATGTGCGTTTAATATGTGCAACCAACCGCCCATTAAAACAATTAGTATCGGATGGAGAATTTAGAGAGGACCTTTTTTATCGAATCAATACTTTTGAATTAATCATTCCTCCATTAAAAGAAAGGCAATCGGATATACCTCTTTTAATTGGGCACTTTTTAAAAAAACTAAGTACAAAATATAATAAATCTGTTCCTGCGATTGATGATGTGTGTTTGAATCAATTAATGAGCTATCATTGGCCTGGAAATGTTCGTGAGCTACAGAATTCGATTGAAAGAGCTTTGATTATGAACACTGGAGATAAGTTTCTAATGACTGATTTCTTCAATCAAAATAATTTCGAAACTTCGGATAATGAAGATATCACTAATTTAGATGAAGTTGAAAAAAGAACCATTTTAAAAGTACTAAAGAATAATAACGGAAACATCACGAACTCAGCACGGGAATTAGGAATTCACAGGAATGCACTTTACAGAAGATTAGAAAAATATGGTTTATAAAAAATATAGCGTCGGTTTTATCTTACGGCTCATTTTGATTTTCATTAATCTGGTGTTATTATCTTCTTTAATTAGTAATCCGAACAGACTTTTTAGCATTTTAATTTTGGGAGGAATTCTATGTTTACAAATCATAGAAATTATAAAACGGCAACATCGCTTATTCAATGCTATTGAAAGTTTTCTGAGCACGCTGGAACATGAGGATCGAAATATTCAATTTAGCGGAAAACTTCCCAAAGAGCTGGAATCTTTTTCTATTCTTTTCAATAATCTGCTC
>JBFFMB010000411.1:0-2452 GCA_041554455.1 Bacteroidales bacterium | reverse complement strand
GGAAGGGGTATTAATGACTGATTTAATCACCTATCAACCTCCTTTTGGTTTTTTGGGAAGCCTAGCAAATACGCTCATCATTAACCATAAAATCAAGGAAATATTTGACTACAGAAAACAAGCACTCATCGAAATATTTGGATCATTTTAAATTTTAGATTTATAAATATGAAAAAAACAGCCATATTTTGGTTTAGAAGAGACTTCCGATTAGAAGATAATACTGCTTTAAATCAAGCATTGGATTCTGGTTTTGAGGTGCTCCCGATTTTCATATTTGATACTCACATCCTAGAAGATATAGCAAGGGATGATGCTCGTTTGAGCTTTATTCACTCCAAGCTTGAATCCATCAACAATAAACTTATGAGCAAAGGCAGTTCTTTGCTTTGCTTGAAAGGAAAGCCTCTCAATGTGTGGCAACAATTGATAGAAAAGTATAGCATTGCTGAAGTATTTATCAATAAAGATTACGAACCCTATTCAAAAGAACGTGATGATAAAATAAAGCAATTGCTTGAAAACAATGGCATCCCAATGCATGCATTTAAAGATCAGGTAATCTTTGAAGAAAATGAAATCATCAAAGAGGATGGCAATCCTTATACGATGTTTACGCCCTATAAAAACAAGTGGCTAAAAACATTTCAGTCATTGCCCCTCAAATCAATCACTAAACTAAAATGGGATAGTTTTGTTAAAGCCCATCATCCGTTTCCTTCTTTGTTAAAAATGGGGTTTATAAAATCAACCATTAAAGTAAAGGATTATGATTTAAGCCAGTTGGATCACTACCTCCAAACACGAGATTTCCCAGCAGCAGATGCTACAAGCTACCTCAGTCCTCATCTCCGATTTGGAACCCTAAGTATCCGTCAACTCATCGGACAATTAAAACCCAACCATAGCACATTCTTGGGCGAATTAATATGGCGGGAATTCTTCATGCAAATTTTGTATCATTTCCCCAAAGTGGTGAATCAAAATTTCAAATCGAAATACGATGATATCCTTTGGAATAATAATGAAGCCGATTTCAAAAAATGGTGTGAAGGAAAAACAGGCTATCCATTGGTAGATGCCGGAATGCGACAATTGAATCAAAGTGGATTTATGCACAACAGAGTGCGGATGGTTACGGCCAGCTTTTTATGCAAACACCTCTTGATTGACTGGCGATGGGGAGAAGCTTATTTCGCTCAAAAATTACTGGATTACGAATTATCCTCCAACAATGGGAATTGGCAATGGGCCGCAGGTACAGGTTCCGATTCTGCCCCTTATTTTAGGATATTTAATCCAATGGAGCAACAAAGAAAATTTGATAAGAATGCAGCATACATTAAACAATGGTTGCCTGAATACGGCACAACAAATTATCCACAAGCAATGATAGATCACAAGTTCGCTAGAGAACGTTGTCTAAAAGCCTATAAGGCAGGCATTGCATAAACAAATAAAAAATGAAAATCATGATACTAATAGCAATCGTACTGACATCCCTAACACCCTCTAAATACACCATTGATTTTGGGGAGCAAAAAGACGGTCAGGATTGGATGATCGTCAATGATGGAGTAATGGGAGGATTATCCGATTCCAAAGCAGAACTTCGAAATAACAGCCTCTTTTTTGAAGGCCATATTTCCTTAGAAAACAATGGCGGTTTTGCATCGCTCAGAAAGAGTGGCGAAAGATTGGATATATCAACCTTTCAAAAAGTAAACATCCGATTTAAAAGTAAAGGCCGAACCTTTGCCCTACGCTTGACAAGTTCTGACAGCTATTGGAAACCCTTTTTTAAACAGGAATTTGAATCCACTTCTGACGATTGGGAAATCCTAGAATTTAATTTGGCTGATTTTAAAGAGTATACCATCAATGGAGAAACCGGCAATAAATTAATTCCTGAAACCGAAACAAAAACGTTTCGATTGGGAATCATCCTCTTTGATAAAAAAGAAGGTCCCTTTGAAATTGAAATCGACTATATTGAATTTATCTAAAAGAGAGTCCATTAAAGATTGAACAATATGAATAATCTCATCATTACATTCGCTATAGCACTTGGCATAAACCTCCTCATGTTTATCCCAGCCTATCGTTTTAAAACAGATAAATTAACCGATATTTCATATTCTGTCACCTTTGTGATTGTGGCACTTTTCGGTTTATTAACATCCCAGCTAACGACACCCAAAATCATATTGTTTATAATGATCTTCAGTTGGGCAGTCCGATTGGGAAGCTACCTATTAACACGCATTCGTCGTATCGGGAAAGACAATCGCTTTGATGAAATGAGAGGGAGCATCCTCAAATTTGGCAGCTTTTGGGTATTGCAGGGATTCACTGTTTTTATCATTCTTATTCCAAGTACTTACTTTTTTGAGTCGACAACAAATCAATTAAGTCTGCTTTCTTATGTTGGATTATCTATCTGGATAGTGGG
>JBFFMB010000410.1:0-2461 GCA_041554455.1 Bacteroidales bacterium | reverse complement strand
TTTATAAAACATGGATGCCATATAAGGAGTTTGAACCATCGCAAAAACCCAACTTAAGATTAAAGAAATGGCCAATACCTGAAATAATGAAGTTAAATACTCTCCTGCCCCATCTGGAGACATTGATAATGGCCAAAAAGCCATTACTGCAATAACTGTAGCCCCTAATAATGGAAGGGCTGTTCGTTTTACAATAGAAGTAAAGGCCTTTTCCCTTTTAACTCCTCTTTTTAAATCAATGATTATCCCATCAGCAATAACAATGGCATTATCAACCAACATCCCCATGGCTACAATGATAGCTGCCAAAGATATCCGTTGTAATTGCAAATCAAATAAAAGCATTACTATAAAGGTGGCTAGAATGGTAAAAACCAATCCGCTTGCAATTAATAAACCTGAACGCATTCCCATCGCAATCAATAGCACTACAATAACAATTAATACAGATTCAATAAGATTAACAATAAAACCATTAATCGAATATTCTACGCGTTCGGGTTGAGAAAAAACAGTATTTACTTCAATTCCAGCAGGTAATTCCTTGTATAAGTTTGCTAATTTTTCGTTAAATAGTTCTCCAACATCAATAACGTTGACGCCCTTTTCCATAGACATTGCTAAACTAATAGCACGCTCACCATTATATGTGATGGCCTCTCTTTTGGGCTCCAAAAATGAACGTTTAATTGCTGTAACATCTCCTAAGCGAAAGCTCCCTCCATCAGGAACCTGAACCAAAAAGTCTTGAATTTCTTCAATACTTGAAAATTTGTTTCCTACACTTAAACGAATACGTTCTGCTCCAGATAATAAACTACCCGGGTTAACCACTTTTCCTTGATCTTGCAATGCTTGCACTATTAGCATTGGATTCAAATTAAGCTCGGCCATTTTCTCTTTTGAGAATAAGACTTCTATAACTTCTGTCTGAAGACCAAATAACTCAATTCGTTTTATACCTGCAACATCTAGAAATTCACGACGCAATAAATCGACATAGTCGTAAAATTCTTTATAATCATACCCTTCTCCCGTCACGGCAACAAATATCCCATACACATCTCCAAAATCGTCATTCACAATTGGTTCGTGAGCTCCTTGAGGTAGTTGCGATTTTACATCATTCACTTTCCTTCGTAAATGATCCCAAATTTGTGGCATTTCATGAGAACGAAGTTTTGAATCAATTTCAACCGTAATTTCTGAAACCCCTGGCATAGAACGTGATTCAACATCCTTAATATTTTCTAATTTCTGGATAGCTTTTTCCAATACATCCGTTACTTCTAACTCCACTTCATGAGCTGTCGCCCCAGGATATAATGTATATACAACCGCTGATTTAATGGCAATTTCAGCATCTTCTAATTTTCCTATTTGCTTGTAAGCAAATAGCCCTCCTAAAATCACTGCAATTAAGAGTGTATTTAAGAGTGTTTTTTTATTTAACAAAGCATCCAACATTATAAAAGTCCTCCCACATTTGTTGTTGATTTTTTAAGTGGTTTTACTTTCTGATTTTCATCCAATGAATGAACTCCAGCAGTAACAACAATTTCATTCGCTTTCAATCCAGATTTAATTTCAACATTTCCCCCAGGGAGAGCTTTACTGACTTCAATTCCCCTTTTACTAATGGTATTGGTTTTAGGATTAAACACCCATACATAGGTAATATAATCTCTTGTAAATAAAGCTGAAGATGCAATGCTAACGGTACCTTTATTAACGCCCAAACAAATTATTACTTCTGCAGTCATTCCAGGAAAAATATCATATCCATTGGAATTATTCATTGCGAATTTCACTTCATACATTCCATCTTCCATAGCTTTTTCAGAAATACTTAGCATGGCTACTGCATGCATTTCAACAGATGCATTTTTGACATTTATAAAGGCTTCCTTATTATTCTTAATGGCTAGCAATTGATTTTCAGGAACTGATACAACAATCTCCAATTGTGATAAATCAATCAATGAAATAATGGGTTGACCTGCTCCTATCGTTTGAAAATTCTCTACAAATTTTTCGTGCACATAACCCGAAAATGGTGCTTTTAGATCTGTATCTTCTAATTGATTGACTGCATTTTCATAAGCTGTTTTTGCCATCAAATAGCCTGACTGGAATTTTTCATAAGTATTTGCTGGAATTTTATTCTTTTCATACAGTCTTTTGTATCTCTCATACTCACTCATCGCTTGTTCGTACTGAGCTTTCGTTGATTGAACTTGCAATTCATAATCTCGCTTATCAATGCCTGCAATTAGATCATTCTTATTTATATAATCGCCTGTTTTAACACTTAATTGATTGATTGGTCCAGGCACTCTAAATGATAAAGAGGTCAGACTTTTCTCTTTAACAAATCCTGAAAATGCTAATTTTTGGCCTAATTGATTATCGGAAACCACTTGCACTTTAACATACTTTTCTACGTCAACTTTTTGATCAT
>JBFFMB010000409.1:0-2469 GCA_041554455.1 Bacteroidales bacterium | reverse complement strand
CGGTAGATTTTAGGGCTTTTCGTTCCCACTTTTTTGTCGGGCGACAAAAAAGTACTCCGAAGCGCTGCCACATTTCATAGCCAAACCGTTGTGTGCTATTTAAGAATGAAATACCTAAAAATAATTAAGTAAATGAAAATTGAAACAAAACGACTGATACTTAGACCGATTACTCTTGATGACAAGTACGAATTATTTGATTATCGTTCCGATCATGAGACCAATAAGTACCAAGGATCGATTCCCAAAACAATTGGCGATGTGGAAATTTTTATTGGAAATACCTCGAAAAACATTAATGAACCTGATACTTGGTTTCAATTCGTTATCCTAGAGAAGCAAACTCAAAAAATAGTTGGAGATTTAGGTATTCACTTTTTTGATAGCGAAAATAAACAAATTGAAATCGGATGTACTTTAAACAAAGCTTTTCAAAATAAAGGTTATGCAACAGAATCTATCAAAAGCATAATTGACTATTCATTTAAAGAATTGAATAAGCATAGAATTATTACATCTATCGACCCTGATAATAAAAATTCTATTCGCTTGGTTGAACGAATTGGTTTTCGAAAAGAAGCTCATTTTGTTGAGAGCTTATTCATAAATGGAAAGTGGGTTGATGACTTAATTTACGCATTGATTGGAAAAGATTGGGAAAGAATAAATTCGTAATGATATATTTACAAGAATGAACAAAAAGAGCGCACAATAACAGCTCATAAAATAGGACAGTTCGCAAGGCTAGAAACCTTATTCACAAAGCAATTAAAAAGATGAAGGATTCAGATTTTGAAGAAAGACTTTTTCTAAACTATCTCAGATTACTGGGGATTCAAAAACAGAGTCCAAGTTTTGACTACTTAAAAGAAATTGTACGAGCTCAAATATCAAAGATTCCATTTGAAAACATCTCTAAGCTATTTTTTAAAAAGCGTTTAAACCTGAAACAGTTAATTGACTTTGAACTCTATCTTGAGGGTATTGAAAAATACAAATTTGGGGGCACTTGTTATTCTACCAACTTCTATTTTAATCAACTTCTCAACTGGTTGGGTTTTGACGTAAAACTCTGTGGGGCGGACATGAAAAACCCCGATGTTCATCTGGTCAATATTATAACCATTGACAAGCATGAATTTCTTGTGGACACAGGCTATGCAGCTCCATTTCTAGAACCATTACCCCTCGATTTGCTAAATGATTATTCAATTTACTATGGAAATGACCGTTATGTATTAAAACCGAAGAATAATAACCGGCATCAAATTGAATTATATCGTAAGGGAGAGTTAATACATGGATATAAAGTAAATCCCCAGGCTAGAAATATCAGTGAGTTTAGGCAAATTATTGAAGATTCTTTTAAAGAGGACTCTACATTTATGAACTCATTATTAATCACCCGATTTGATTCTGATGATTTTATAATAATTCACAATATGACCTTAATTGAATCGAATGGCATTGATACAAAGATGCATTCTTTAAATACTGTTGATGAGTTAGCTTCTGTTATTGATAATCGTTGTGGCATCCCCAGAGAAATAGTACTTGAAAGTATAGAGGGGCTCCAAATGATGAAAAATAGCTGGAGTTGAGAAAAAAAATAATATATAAATTAATGATATATTGCTTAGTGTATAATAACGGCTCATTTGCATGTTGCTTTTCGGGCAAAAATAGCATGCTTTGTTCCACGCAGCAGCACCAAAGCCTTAATGAAAATTAAAAACCAAACACCAACAAATAGCAAATGAAAAGATTCGTTTTTTTAGTACTTATAGGATTTTCCTATTTGTTACAAGCTCAAACAATACACCAATTTTCTGAATTGAAAGGAGACTATTTGGGACAAAAACCACCCGATACTATTCCAGAAATATTTGCCCCAGGCATTGTATCAACAAGCATGCACGAGCATAGTTTTCCATCATTCTCAATGGATGGTAAACAAATGTTATGGACATCTGGGTTTATAGATAACTATACCTATAATTTCCCCATTAGGGTTATTGAGACAAAATGCACTAATGGTATATGGACTGAACCTGAATTTTTCAAAGGTATTCCTCTAAATAATTCCTATGAGGCCTTTTTTTCGCCTTCGGCTAATCGAATTTATTTTACTTCAACCATTGAACAAAGTGAATGGGGAGTGGGTATGGGAAAACAAGATATCTGGTATATTGAGAAATCAGAGACTGGGTGGAGTGCACCCAAAAATCTCGGCTTCCCAATTAATACAAACAATGCTGAATCCAAACCAACACTTACGAGCAAGTTAAGAATGTATTATGTAGGATATGCCGATAGTGTGAAAAACAATTATGGAATATATCGATCAGACTTAGTGGATGGAAACTACCAAAAACCTGAGCTTTTACCAAAAAATATCAATTCAATATATCTTGATTGGACACCTTTTATTGCACCAGATGAAAGTTATTTATTATTTTCATCATATCG
>JBFFMB010000408.1:0-2483 GCA_041554455.1 Bacteroidales bacterium | reverse complement strand
GCTTTTAATCATAATGACTTAACGAAGTTATTAAAAAATAATTGTTATTCCCACTCAATTGTTGCAGGCGGTTTTGAACTTATATCATAAACAACACGATTAACACCCTTCACCCTATTAATAATTTCATTAGAGATTTTCGCTAAAAACTCATAAGGCAAATGTGACCAGTCCGCTGTCATACCATCAGTAGAACCAACAGCTCTCAGGGCAACCACATTTTCATACGTTCTTTCATCTCCCATCACTCCAACCGATTGAACGGGTAGAAAAATGGCTCCAGCTTGCCACACTTCATCATACAAGCCATGCTCTTTCAATCCACTGATATAGATATGATCTACTTCCTGAAGAATTCTAACTTTTTCATGAGTGATATCACCCAAGATACGAATTCCTAGGCCTGGTCCTGGAAATGGGTGACGCTTTAAAATATCATCTGACATTTCCAGTGCTTTCCCAATTCGTCTAACTTCATCCTTAAATAAGGTATTTAAAGGCTCAACGATTTTCAATTTCATAAAATCAGGAAGACCACCCACATTATGATGAGATTTAATCGTTGCTGAAGGTCCATTGACGGAAACTGACTCAATCACATCAGGGTAAATAGTGCCTTGTGCCAACCATTTTACATCTTTAATTTTATGAGCTTCATCATCAAACACTTCGATGAATGTATTCCCAATAATTTTTCTTTTTTTCTCAGGTTCGAAAGCTCCAGCTAATTTATCTATAAAAAGATCTTTTGCATCGACTCCTTTTACATTCAAACCCATTCCTTTGTATTGATCCAATACATTTTCAAATTCATGTTTACGGAGCAATCCGTTATCAACAAAGATGCAATGTAACTGGGTTCCGATAGCACGATGCAAAAGCACGGCTGCTACTGAAGAGTCGACTCCACCTGAAAGCCCAAGTACAACTTTATCCTTTCCAAGCTTATCTTTTAAGGCTTGAATAGCAGTTTCAACAAATGAGTCAGGAGTCCAAAGACCTGAACATTTACAAATATCAATGACAAAATTATGAAGTAATATTTTCCCTTCCAAAGTATGATAAACTTCAGGATGGAACTGAATACCATAGGTTAATTCGTCCTGTATTTTATAGCCAGCCACTTTTACATCAGAGGTACTAGTGATGATTTCAAACTCCTTTGGCATATCAAGAATAGTATCGCCATGCGACATCCAAACTTGACTATTCAGATTCATTCCTTTAAGGAGATCACTTTCAGTATTTATATATGAAAGATTAGCCCGACCATACTCTCTGATTTCTGATCGCATCAAATTTCCACCACTACTTTTTGCCATAAATTGAGCACCATAACAGACTCCCAATAATGGATATTTTGACTTAATCGCAGACAAATCTGGATTAGGGGCATCTTCATCCATAACCGAATACGGACTTCCCGATAAAATCACACCCTTAACATTTGCTCCAAGAGCAGGAACTTTATTAAAAGGATAAATTTCACAATATACATTTAACTCTCTGACCCTTCGCGCAATAAGCTGTGTGTATTGCGATCCAAAATCCAAAATAATGATCGTTTCTTCCATGCCGCAAAGATATTCATTTTTTTGTTAATCAATAAAGTATAAACGCATCTACTCATAAAAATTAATCGCTTTATTTAATAAGTTCTTATACCTTAATATTACAATAAACCTTAATTTAGTAAATCCATAAACCCAAAGAATCATGGCAAAGCGCAAATACAAATCAACAAGCAAAACAAAAAAGAAAAATAACTCAATTACCACCAAAATTTTTCGGTCAATATTTCTATTCATCTTATTAATTCTGATTTTAGGATTTATAAGTTTTAGGGCATGGAAATCAAAGCAAGAAACACTTGCATTAAAAAATAGTCATATTGTAGTCAGTAGTATGGGACCTATCGAATATAAAAGTATTGGAGATGGACCCATCATCATTCTTGCACATATGGGAGGCTCTGGTTCAGATGATATCGAACTTTTCAGAGAAATTGCTGATGCAGGATATCGAATTATTTGCCCATCGCGCCCAGGCTATTTACAAACACCTTTAAGCGAAAATGCCAATTTTGAGTACCAAGCCGATCTATATGCTGAATTATTAAAACAATTAAATATTACAGAAAAGGTATTTATCATGGGCGTTTCAGCGGGTGGCCCTTCAGCCATCGAATTTGCATCAAAATATTCGGCTCAATGCAATGGTTTAATTTTGCACTCGGCAATTTGCAAAAACTTCTCCCCTTTTTCTGAGATAAAAGAATACTCACAACTTATGAATATAATGTTATCCCCTGTTTGGCAAGATGTATTCAGCTGGGCTAATTATATGGGGAGTAAATTAATCACAAAAAAAAATTGAACTATTCATTCTCCTAAATCTTTAAATTGGGAGATTAAAACCCAAGAAAGTTGGAGAGAGACAGCAGAAACCAAAGAACAACCCGGTAAGGACTGTCCCTATTGTTG
>JBFFMB010000407.1:0-2483 GCA_041554455.1 Bacteroidales bacterium | reverse complement strand
TTACCAGCTTCTACTTTAGCCTCAACAAATGATCTATTTTCAGATTTAACCCACAATAAATATTCTCCAGGATCAAGCTCAAGTTTTAAATAATTCCCATAATTGCATTTGCCAAGATAAATATCATCAATAAAATATTTGTAATTAATGATTGAGCCAATTGCTGAAGATCTTACGATAAATACGGTTGCTTTTTCATTATTTATTTCAGTTTTTGAATCTTGAGAAAAAACGAGTGAGCCTTGTAATAGGCACACGAATAGAATGCAAATTTTAAAGGTTCTCATAGGTCTTACATTTGGTTAATAGATTGTAAATATAAGCCAGTTCAATAATGAAATGCAAACCTTTAGTTTGATCTATCAAACATCTTCAAGCTCCTTTGGGTATTCTACAGCCTGAAACTTAATTCTATCTTTCAGGTGCGAGCTCAATAGCCATATAGAGTTCATTAAGGACTTCAAATGGGGCTTTGATCTTAAATTTACTGGCTGTGATAAAACCAAAACAAGGATAAAATTTTTCATGACCTAAAACAAAAACCGATTTATGTCCCATTTATTTTGCTGTTTCAAATCCTTTATTAACGAGAAAACTTCCTATTCCTTTGTTTTGAAAATAGGGTAAAACAGACATTGGGGTATTGTTTGCTATAAAAAGATTTTAATCAATAAACGCTATACATTCAATTTCTATCAATGCGCCGAAATGAAGTTCTCGAGTTGGAACCACCGTTCGAACAGGTTTGTGTTCGGAGAAAAATTCTGCATACACAGCATTTACTGTTTCCCATAGCGAAATGTTGGGGATGTATAATCGCATTTGTAAGATTTGATTTTTATTGCTTCCAGCCTCACCTAAAATAAACTCAATATTTTCGAGCACCTGTTTTGTTTGGGCTTCGATACCTACAGCCATGTTTTTGCTTCCTCTTTCATAAGGCAATTGCCCAGATAAATAAAGCAAGCCATTGTGTTCAATAACTGTAGAATAATGACCATTAGCTTGAGGCATATTGGGGGTAATAATTGTTTTCATAAAAAGACGATTATTTATCTGTTTGGGTTTTTATATTATAAACTTCCTCTCCATTACTATAGGTAGCTACAACAAAATTATTCAATATCTGATCTTCGGGCTGAGTCATGAGATCCTTTTCCATTATGACAAAATCAGCAAATTTACCTACCTCAATACTGCCTTTAGTATTTTCTTCAAAACTCCCTTTGGCAGCCCAAATCGTCATTGCTTTTAGTGTTTCTTCACGGCTCAAAGCATTCTTCATTTGGAATCCATCTTCAGGCCATGCTTTATCATCTTTTCGGGCTACCGAGGCATAAAAAGTCAATAAAGGATCAATTTTTTCTACTGGAAAATCAGTGCCTGAAATAAGCCAACCATTGGTTGCTAACAATTGCTTGTATGCATAAGCTCCTTTAATGCGCTCTACTCCTACTCTATCTTCTGCCCAATACATATCGCTGGTGCAATGCGTTTGCTGAACAGAAGGGATGATAGAGTATTTTTCGAATAAATTAAAATCGTTTGGATGAATAATTTGTGAATGCTCAATACGCCAACGCAGATCATTTTTATCTTTTAAGAATTCACCATAAACTTCTAAACTTAAACGATTGGCTGCATCGCCTATAGCATGAATACAAACTTGATAATTATTATCGTAAGCTAGCTGACAAATTTTACGATAATAATCCTTACTTGCAATTTGCAGCCCTTTATTGCCGGGATCATCAGAATAATCTTCTAATAACAAAGCTCCTCTGGATCCCAAAGCGCCATCAGCATATATTTTTATCGAACGAACTGTCAATAGATCCGTTACATAAACTCCTTTTTTTACAAAGCCTTCAAAATTTGTTTCAGTGGGATTAAGCATCGCATTGATACGCATTTTTAAGCGCCCCTCTTTGTTTAAATCATCAATAAGATGAACAATATCAAAACTTAATCCGCAATCAACTACAGAAGTTAAACCTACCTTAAAACAATTTTCTTGCGCATCAAGCAAAGCTTGAGTGCTCATCGTTTTATTGGAAGGTGGAATAATGGCATCAATCAATTCAATAGCATTATCGATTAAAACACCTGTAGGCTCCCCATTGTTTAGAATAATATCGCCACCTTCAATGCGAGTTTTGGCAGTAATACCTGCACGTCTCAATGCTTCTGAATTAACCCAAACAGCATGACCATCTACCCTTCTAAGACTAACAGGATTCTCAGGAAAAGCCTTATCTAATATTTCCTTGCTTGGAAATTCTTTTACATCCCAGTCATTTTGATCCCAACTACGACCAGTCACCCATTCGAAAGGGTGATCTGCATGAAACTCTTTCAATCGTTCAATAACTTCTTCTTGCGATTTCGTTCCTCTCAAGTCCGCATTTTTTTGAAGTCCAAGACCATATCCATAATAATGGCAATGTCCATCAATAAAACCTGGATAAATAAATTTTCCAACA
>JBFFMB010000406.1:0-2494 GCA_041554455.1 Bacteroidales bacterium | reverse complement strand
GGACCTTAAATGACAATTATAGTGTTACTGGGGTAATCAAGGATCCGCCAAAAAACTCGGTCATAAGTTTTGATATACTTATTTCGATGAGTTCTATTAATATACAATCTGCCTCAGGATCTACGATATGGCAGCGTAATAACTATAAGACTTATATTGCTTTGCAAGATGGAGTGCATCCAAAACAGCTTGAATCAAAATTCCCAGCACTTATAAAAGCAAAAATTCCTCAAATTCATGGACAGGACATTGAAAGTTGGCTAGCAATAGGGAACCGTTGGGAATACCATTTGTGCTCATTGCAAAACGTTTATCTTGAATTAGAAGGAAATGGAATTTATGTCATTGGTTTTGCAATAGTCGCAATTTTTTTATTAATAATTGCTTGTATTAATTATATGAATCTGAGTACAGCAAAAGCATCAACAAGGGCTAAGGAAGTCGGCGTTCGACTTACCATTGGTGCATCACGTAGAAAATTGATTTGTCAGTTTTTAAGTGAGTCGATGCTAATGAGTTTCTTATCCCTCATTATCGGGATGGGTCTTGTAGAAGCTGTCTTACCCATATTATCAGAATTTGTTGGAAAGGAGTTGGTGATAAAGTATTTTGATAATTTATTGGTATTGCCAACATTAATAATGATGGGAGTTATTATGGGCTTTTTGTCAGGAACATATCCTGCTTTTGTGCTCTCCTCCTATAAACCAACTAAAGTGCTAAAGGGACAAAAAGTGACTGAGCTTAACAAAAACGCTGATCTTAGAAGTATCCTCGTTTTTATTCAATTTGCAATCTCAATATTTTTATTAATTAGTTTAGTTGTAGTCAATAAACAATCGAATCTTCTGTATGAAAAAAATCTGGGTTACGATAAAGAAAATTTACTGATTATTAAAAATAAAGGGAGCATAAAAACTTCACTGAGGGTTGGGAAAGAGGCTTTTAAAACAGAATTATTCAGCATCCCGGGTATAAATAATGTCGCTTTTACTTGTAGCGCACCATCTAAGTTTGGATATCCATCTAAGCAATGGACTCCGAGAGATGGCGAGTCAAACTTTTTTGCCCAGATGAGCGTTGATCCAGATTATATGGAAACGATGAAATTGCAGTTATACGCAGGAAGATTTTTTAATCGTGAGTTCTCAACTGATTCATCGGCAATTGTTATAAATGAAACTGCAGCCAGCTTGTTAAATTTGAAAGAACCATTACACTTAAAGTTAAATAATGGGAGTGTTGAGTGCCAAGTAGTGGGCGTGGTAAAAGATTTTAATTTTCAAACACTACATCATAAAATTGAACCCTTGGTTATGGTGTATAATGGTGGAATTGTTGATCGATATGGTTCTAATGATATTATTGTTCGTTTTAATCCTGAGAATATCCAATCGACAATTGCTAATATTAAAGAGTTATGGAAAAAATATGTACCTGCAACTCCTTTAGAATACTACATTAATAGTGAGAAAAATAAGTCCTATTACAAAAAGGAAATGCAAACCAGCCAACTAATGTTAATATTAACCTTATTAGTGATATTTGTTACTTTAATTGGATTGTATGGCTTGGCTTCTTTTACTGTAGAAGGAAGAATGAAGGAAATTGCGATTAGAAAAGCCATAGGTGCGTCCATCTCAAATATTATTTACAAAATGACATGGAATTTCACAAAATTGGTTTTAATCGCAAATGTTATAGCTTGGCCATTAGCCTGGTATTTTATGAATGACTGGTTAACTAATTTTGCTTCAAGAATCGATCTTTCATGGTGGATATTTATTCTTGCAGCATTACTATCCTATATGTTGGCTATTCTAACTATTATTTTTCAAGCATATGCTGCTGCACGAAGGAATCCGGTGGATGTGTTGAGATACGAATAAAATTCTTTCATTTTAATTGGACTAAAAATCATCGAGTAAGGACATGTTTTTCATATCTTTACTCGATGAAGACCTTGTATATAATTCGGCATGGGAAATCCTCTTGGGAGCAAGCTGGGCAATCTGATCATGACCGTATTCTGCTGCCAAAAGGGGTGAAGCGCACACTAAAAATCGCCAATTTCCTGAAAGAAAGAAACGTTAGTCCTGATTTAATAATTTCAAGTTCGGCAAATCGTGCTTACGAAACAGCAGCTATTGTTGCTGGGATAATTGATTATCCTCTCGATAAAATCGCTAAGGAATCTAGCTTTTATGAGGCTGAAGTATCCTCCATTTTAGATCATCTTTATGGCCTTGATAATACAGTGGATTCGCTCATGATTTTTGGACATAATCCCACCTTCACAAATCTGGCAAATTTATTTTTAGGAGATATTATTGATTGGATGCCCACAACGGCTGTTGTTAGTATTAACTTTGACACTCAAAAATGGGAGGATATCATGCTTGTCAAAAAAGAGAAAAACTTTTTGATAACGCCCAAAATGTTGTAAAATTGATTATTAAAAATTGATAGATAGAATTATGGATAATAATGATGT
>JBFFMB010000405.1:0-2494 GCA_041554455.1 Bacteroidales bacterium | reverse complement strand
GGGATTTTGAATAAAGGCCTTACGGTATAACGAACCATCATTCCCGGATACATTTTTTTTGCCAACTCTTTCGACTTGATCTCGAAACCCATATAATCTGGTGTAATTCGTTTCAGGTTTTGAGGTGATGAAATAAAATCCCACACCTCATCCATGCTTGCAGGAATTTTTTGTTCCATATAAAATTGAAAAATAGCCATGATTTAGTCGATTAAGGTTTTTTGTATTGATTCCTGATATCCAATCGGGTTTATTTTAAGGATTTGATTAATCTCATTATTTCTGCATACCACTTCTACTTTCATACTGCTTACCAATGCAGTTGCTAGCTTATAGGAAGTGGAGGTGACAAAATACAACCAATAGGATGAAATTTTAGGCGTCATCACAGGAATGGTGTATATCCATCTTTTGAGCCCCTTGGCTTTGGCATAACCAAGCAGCATGTCTTTATAGCTTAATATATCCGGTCCTCCAATGTCAAAACTTTGATCAAAAGTCTGTTGATTCATTAGGCTATCTGAAAGGAAATGTGTTACATCTGCTATACTGATGGGCTGGCATTTAGTGTTTAACCACTTTGGTGTAATCATGAGGGGTAATTTTTCTACCAGATCTCTGATAATTTCAAAGGACGCACTGCCTGAGCCAATGATGATTCCAGCTCTTAAGGTTGTAAAATGATAGTTTCCTTTTGATAGTTCAATCTCAACAGTTTTGCGGGATGATAAATGTTTTGATAATGAAGTCTCATTGATTATGCCACTTAAATAAACAATATGTTTAGCATTGCTTTCATTGATTGTTTCTCTGAAGTTAATCGCTGATTGTTTTTCTAGTGCTTCATAATTTTTAGAACTTGACATTGAATGCATGAGGTAATAGGCTCCGTCAATATCTTTAGGGATGTTTTGTAAGGATTGCTTATCCAAAAAGTCGACCTCAATGATTTCAATCTTATCTTGAATGGATGGGGGAGGACTAAATCGATGTTTATCTCTTACACAGCATACTACTTGATGACCTTGACTTATAAGCTCTGGTAATAGTCGTTTCCCGATATATCCACTTGCTCCTGTTAATAGTATTTTCATGGTTTTATTTATTATCCCTTAAATATAGCCTATATAATGCTCGTTATTATGTTAATTTGTTGTCTAATAAAATAATCCTTAAACTTCGACAAATATACAATAAAATATTTAAATGACTAATAAAAGTTAATAAATAGTTAGACAAAAATAATTAAATCTGTTGAAATTAGCCAATTATGTCTATCTTTGCTTGTAAATAAATTGAACAATATGACCTATTCCATGGCGCAAATTGAAACTTTAACAGGAATCAATGCGCATAGTTTACGGATTTGGGAACGTCGATATGACTTCTTACTACCCGCTCGTACAGCTACAAATATTCGGTATTATTCGGATGAACAATTGCGTAGATTGATGAATATTGCTGTATTAATTAGAAATGGATATCGGGTATCTAAAATTGGTCAAATGCAGGATGAAGAAATTCAAGCATTGATAAATGAGATTACTCTAGGACCAGATATTCTTAATGACGATCAAATAAATCGTTTAGTTTATAGTATGCTTGAGTTAGACGAAAATACATTTAATCAGATTTATCAACGACAAATTACTCGGAAAGGTTTGTTAGCAACTATGACGGATTTGATTTATCCCTTTTTAAAACAAGTAGGTGTTCTGTGGTTAAATAGCAAAGCTATCCCTGCACAAGAGCATTTTATTACAAATCTGGTACGCCAAAAAATTATTTCAGCTATTGACTCTTTGCCGAATCCATTGGCAGATGCTCCGACTATCCTTTTATTTTTATTGGAAGGAGAATTTCATGAAATTGGATTATTAATGGCTAATTTTATTGCTAAAGATTTGGGATGGAAAGTCTATTATTTGGGAGCCAATGTTCCTTTAGAAAATGTAATCACAACTCAAAAATGGCTCAATGCCCAAGTAATGATGACTATGTTTGTTGTTTCTAGAGCTGAGAAAATTGATGAATTACTCAAGCCAATCTATAGTGTTGTTGATGTTCCAATGATTGTTTCAACAAACATACCTGCTAGTGATGTTTCGAATAGACTAATTTATATATCAACTCCCGAAGAATTCATCCAATATCTGAATGAAAATAAAAGCGAATCATTCTAGCCCAAATGCTTGTTAATCATCTCTAAAAGCAAGTCTTTATTGATAGGCTTTGTGATATATTCATTGCAACCTGCTTCAATCGCTTTTTCTTTATCACCTATCATGGCGTAAGCTGTTTGAGCTATGATAATCAAATTTTTATTAAACTTTCTTATTTCTCGTGAAGCTTCATAGCCATTCATTTTAGGCATTTTTAGGTCCATCAAAATCAAATTGATTTCTGGCTTACTTTTACATAATTTGACAGCTTCTAATCCATTCTCTGCATGGATAATGTTTTTGAATATACCTTTTAGCATTGTTTCTAGGAG
>JBFFMB010000404.1:0-2494 GCA_041554455.1 Bacteroidales bacterium | reverse complement strand
CTTACGGATCAAATCAGAATAGTAAACAGAAAAATTTGTAGAATCCCATGGAATAAAAATATCGGGCATTATACCACCACCGCCATACACAACATTCCCTCCCGGAGTTTCGTATTTCAATGAATCAGGGAACTGAATACTATCAGCATGGATCAATTCACCATGCCGCAAGCGATTGTAAATATCACTATAATAATCTTCTAAACCTGTATCATATGGTTTTTGAATGGAACGCCCTGTAGGAGTATAATAACGAGCGATGGTTAATCGTATAGCTGATCCATCAGGTAACATGAATGGATTTTGAACTAAGCCCTTTCCGAAAGAGCGACGACCAATAATCAAACCTCTATCCCAGTCCTGAATAGCCCCTGCCAAAATTTCACTTGATGATGCACTTCCTTCATCAATCAGCACAACCATATCTCCTTTCTCGAAATTACCAACACTGGTCGCATTGTAGTCTTTTTTCTCAGAATGCTCACCTTCTGTATAAACGATGAGTTTTCCATTAGGAAGAAAGTCATCAGCAATTTCAATCGCTGGTTGCATAACACCTCCCGGATTTCCTCGTAAATCCAAGATTAGTTTTTTCATACCTTGAGATTTCAACTCAGCAAGCGATTCATTATACTCGTCCAAGGTTGTTAATGAAAAACGATTTAATCGGATATAGCCAATTTCATTAGTAGCCATGAAAGTAGCATCGATGCTATTCATCGGAATTTTGTCACGAATAATTTCAAAATCAATGAGTTTATCCCAACCCTCACGATAAATTTTAACATGTACTTTTGTTCCTTTTGGTCCTTTCAAATGATCAAACACAAATTGGTTATTCATATGATCACCATAGGATTTATCCCCATCTATTTCAATAATTTTATCTCCTGCTCTGATGCCAACATCTTCAGAAGGTCCACCAGGAATTGGGGCAATCACATACAAGGTATCGTTGAATATTTGAAAAGAAACGCCAATTCCTTCAAAGCTTCCAATGATAGGCTCATTGACCTCATCTAGATCTTCTTTTGAAATATAATAGGAATGGGGATCTAATTTTTTTAGTGTTTCAATAATTGCATTTTCAACTAATTGACCATCATTAATCGTATCTACATACATATAATGAACAATCTGTAAGGCATAAGCCATTTTATTCAATTGCTCGTTTAACTTTTCCTCAGCATTTGATTTCTTTTGTCCAAAAAGTGTTATTGAGAAGACCAACGTCAACACCAATAAGACCGCTTTAAATTTAAATAAATTCATCATAATAAAATTCTATAGAATGTAATTCAAAAGTACGAATAAGAGCGATTGGAGCTAAAAGTTCCAGCCTTTCAAACGTTAAATTTTGTTAATTTCAAAAGACCATTAGTATTCCAATAGTTCTTTTGCGGCTTCGTATACCTTTTCACTGTTAGGTAAAATCGCTTTTTCAAGTATGCGATTAAACCCAACGGGAGTAAATGTTGACCCAACCCTGCGTACCGGAGCATCTAAATTCTCAAAAGCCTCATCCGTAATCATAGCGGCAACTTCAGCCCCAAAACCTGAAAACACTTTATCCTCGTGCACTATTAATGCACGATTTGTTTTCCGAATGGATTTTAAAATAGTTTCTTTATCCAAAGGAATAAGAGATCGGAGATCAATCACTTCAACGGTTTTCCCTAGGTCTTTTTTGATTTTTTCAGCAATACTAACACTCATAGGTGTTGTATTTCCATAAGTGATAAGTGTTAAATCACTTCCTTCTTGACGAATTCTGGCTTTACCAAAGGGTACTTCAAAATCATCAGGGACCAAAGCTTCTGCTGATGGATCATTGTATAAAGCCTTTGGCTCTAGGAAAAGCGTAGGACCTTTTGAACGCATGCTAGTACGCAATAAACCTGCTGCATCATCTGCAGATGAAGGATAAACCACTCGGATTCCGGGGAAGGTTGTCAAGGCGCCTTCAATATTTTGAGAGTGATACAATCCGCCTCCAATATACCCCCCCGATGCTAAACGAATGGTGACATTTGGAGAAAACTGTCCATTCGTCCTCCAATATTCGTGCGTCATCTCAACAAATTGTTCCATGGCAGGCCAGAAATAATCGGCAAATTCAGCCCCTTCAATCACAATCCTAATTTTTTCATCAAAACGGCTCATTCCATTGGCTGTTCCAACAATATAATCTTCGGCAATTGGAGCATTGAATACACGTTTTTTACCAAATTCCTGTTGCAATCCTTTACTTACGTTGAAAATGCCACCTTTTTCTTTATTTGCCATATCCTGACCCCAAATAAAGGTATCAGGGTTATGCCTAAACTCAGCTTTTAAGGTTTCGTTAAGAGCTTCAATCAAACGTTTAGGTTCTCCTTTCCCATTTGCTAAACCTTCCGGATATTTTTTTGAAACAAAGGGCTCGGGAATCACAAAATCGTAAATCGATTTTGGATCAGGATCTGGAGCTGCAATCACGTTTTTATGTGCAACT
>JBFFMB010000403.1:0-2499 GCA_041554455.1 Bacteroidales bacterium | reverse complement strand
CCTTTTAATGTAATTTTTGCCATAATATTTTTTTTTAATGTGTATAATGCTTTTTTATTTTTGATAGGCTCCGGAAGAATAGGTTAATTCATAGCTATGCGTATATATCTCGAATACAATTCCGAAAGGGTCTTCAACATAAACCATTTTGTAGGGCTTTTCGTTGGGGTAGTATTCTCGTATGGGCATGCGTTGTTTTCCACCATGTTCAACAATCTTTTGTGTCAAGGCCTCTATATTAGGATCTTGGACGCTAAAATGAAAGAGCCCGGTCGTAAAGGGCGAAAATCTTGGTTTTTTATGATCCATATTCGGAAATGAAAATAATTCAATTCCAATGCCATCCGAAGTAGACATATGAGCGATTTCAAAGGTTTCCCAGTCTTCTCCAAAAACGTCGATACACATTTGTCCGATGGCTGTTTCTCTTTCTTTTTTAACGGTAGAAGGAGCCATAATCACATACCAACCCATCACTTCAGCGTAGAATTTTACGGCTTCTTCAATATTCGGAACCGTAATTCCGATATGCGAAAATGCTCTAGGATAATTTTTTTTATTCATCATTTTTTTATTTAATCAATGACTGTTACCAATTCTGCTTTACTTTTTCTCACTTTCTTCAGATTTACCAACCAGTCGTTTTCAGTATCTCTATAGCCGACTGCAAGTATCACACAACTTCTCAAACCTTTGGCTCTTAAACCCAATATTTCGTCCAATGCATCCGGATCGAAACCTTCCATAGGCGTCGTATCAACCCCTTCGAAAGCAGCGGCTGCTATCGCTTGCGAAAAGGCAATATAGGCTTGTCTGGCGGCATGGTTAAAGTTCAATTCAGCCTCTCTTTGCGGATAGCTTCCTAAAAGCATTTGGCGGTAATTTTCCCAGCCTTCGTTTTTAAAGCCACGAACCGTATTGGTGAGATCAAATTGTTTATTGATCCGATCAGCGGTATAATTATCCCAAGCTGCAAATACAAATAGATGTGAACAAGCCGTAATGACTTGTTGATCCCAAGCGATGGGTTTAATCTTTTCTTTTATTGCTTGATTCTTGACCACGATGATTTCAAAGGGTTGTAAGCCACTGGAGGTAGGGGCCAACGATGCCGCTTCAATGATGGTATCAATTTTTTCTTGGGCTACTGTTTCGCCGTTCATGGCTTTGGTTGCGTATCGCCAATTTAATTTATCTAGTAATTCCATTGTATGTATTTCTATTTAAAAGTAAAATTTAATCTTTAGACTTGTTTATGTTTTTTATATGTCGTGCATAATAAAGTCGTACACGATACAAATATACACAATTTATTTTATACTATTCTTTTTTTTTCATTTAAGCTTGAGATTGGAGACGTATTTAAGGTAAGGGAATTGCTTCTTCGACTGTAATACAGCATACATAAAAGGGCTGCCAGCCTGCAGGCTGGCAACCCTTTTATTAAAAAATTATATGCATTGACAATCGCCTATGCCTTTGCCCTGATCTTCGGGAGGATTCCCACAAACGGAGCAATCGTCTTCTTCAGCTTTTGCACTTGATTCGGATTTGCATCCACAAATGCTATCATCGCCATTGCAGCATTCACCGGCGGCTTCACGCTCAGGATTGCATTCATGATCCTTAGCTTTGGATTTTTCGCCCGAACCACAACCACAGCCGCTACCGCATCCACCCGTATTGTTTAGGGAATCCAATTCTTCTTGCTTTGCAGCTCGTACATCAATCACTTCCCCATGAAAACGTATTATTTTTCCGGCCAAAGGATGGTTAAAGTCGATTACAACATCCTCCTTCTTGATTTCTAAGACAATACCGATATGCTCATTGCCATAATTATCACGCATCGGGATTTTATTTCCAATGATCATTATTTTTTCATCGATAACTCCATCCACTTCAAAGCTGTCTTTGGGAATGTCTATAATGGCATAGGGATCTTTGGTTCCATAGGCTTTTTCAGGAGATAAGGTGAAATCAAAGCTGTCACCAGCTTTTTTGTTCATCATTTCACTTTCAAATCCTTCGAGTAAAATATTATAGCCAAATAAAAAGGCTTTGGGGTGGTCTTTCCGAATGATTTCAATAATGGTACGGTTGTCGTCTGCCGTTAAGGTATATGCTAAAGTTGCAACACTATCTTTTCCTATTTTCATTTTTCAGCTATTTATTATTTCTATCTGCAAAAATAAGCATTAATTATTATTTGGACTCGATAAAAATAAAAAGAATTTATTTACTAAAGGTATGCGCTAGAATATTCAATGTTATGTCATTTCGAAGAAGCGTAGCGACTGAGAAATCTCATTCTGTAATAATTTGACTTAAGATTTCTCACCACCTATGGTGGTTCGAAATGACACTATTAATCTCAGGGTTCATTTCTTTATCAAACAAAAAACCCGAAACAAATGCTCCGGGTTTTTATTCTCATTAGAGAATGCTTATTTCTTTTTCTCCACAGGGTTGAACTTTTTCTCATTTCGATAGGCCATT
>JBFFMB010000402.1:0-2502 GCA_041554455.1 Bacteroidales bacterium | reverse complement strand
ATTGGCTAAGCTTAAATCAAATTAGGATTTTGAATGTTGCAGGCCCTCGTGAAAGCAACAGTCCAGGGATTTATCAAGAAACAAGGTCGATTTTAGAATATCTATTATTAGGATAGAACAGCACTGATAAATCGATCTTTAGACCGAAAATCTTTATGAATCTTAATATCTGAATAATTACGATCTTCCAATAATTTAGAAATTTCGCATCCAAAAGCTTCATTGATTTCAAAATAGATCTTTCCGTTTTGGTTAAGATGATTTTTGCCTAGTTCAGTAATCACACGATAAAAAATGAAAGGATCTTCATCCGATACAAATAAAGCTAATTCAGGATCGTAATCAAGTACATTTTTTTGCATCAATGTTTTCTCTGATTCTCTAACATAAGGGGGATTGCTGACAATAATATCAAATTTTGGCAAACAGGCTGTCTCTTTATTACTTAATATGTCCATCTGCAAAAAATTTACAGCAGCACCATTTAACTTTGCATTTTTCTTTGCAATTATCAAAGCATCTTCCGAAACATCTATCGCATGAATCATTGAATTAGGAAGTTTTTTACTTACTGAAATAGCAATGCATCCACTCCCTGTACCAATGTCTAAAATGGAAACATTTGCATCATCAACATCCTGAATAATCCTTTCCACAAGTTCTTCTGTTTCGGGTCTTGGAATTAACACCTCTGAATTGACACAAAACTCGAAACCACAAAAAGATGAACTTCCTATTATGTGTTGAATGGGTTTATGATTCATCAATTCCTTAACTGCAAAATGTATTTTTAATAATTCGGACTCACTCAATCTGGCATCAGGATTTTTAGCCAAATCCAAACGTGTAATCGTAAAAAAATGGTCTAATAAAAGATAGAGAAATGATTTTGCTTCAGACAACTCATAAATCCCCTCCAACACCTGAAGATAATGCCGAAAAATGTCAGCTATTTTATTTGATGGAACTTTCATTCTTTATAAATGCTATTAAACTTTTGCAAAGTTACGAATATTGCTCTCGCTAAAAATAAACTTCGTAATTTTGCTTTCTTTTATATCAAACGACTTATGATTAACATTGCACTTGTAATACTCATTTCTACCCTAATTTTTGTCACCTTTAAATTTTTCACCCGATTTAATGTAGACAATTTCCAGGCAATTACGATTAACTATTTAGTTGCCTCAATATTTGGGATACTTATTGTTGGATCTCAATTTCAATATGAAAATATTATAGAAAAAGCATGGTTAGTCCATGCAGGATTTATCGGTTTAATTTTCATCATTACTTTTGTACTCTTCGCATTATCCTCTCAAAAAGCCGGAGTTGCGATTACCGCCGTTTTTAGTAAAATGTCCGTTGTAATTCCTGTAATTGCAGGAATTTTTTTGTATAACGAAACCCTTAACCTACTCAAAATATTAGGAATCATATCAACCCTTTTGGCTTTTGTACTCATCTTTTATAAAAAATAAAATAAGAAAATACAATGGTCGATTATTTTTCTTCCAATCTTTATATTTTTTGCAAATGGGATTATTGAATCCTCTTTAAAATATATTGAGTTTAATCTTATTGATAACGACTACACTCTATTCCTTACTATGATTTTTTTGATTGCTTTTGTCTTAGGCTCAATCATTTCGATAGCCAAATACTTTCAAACAAAAAAATCAGTCTCTATACAAACAATTATTGGAGGAAGCATACTCGGATTATTAAATTATACAACCACCTATTTCATGCTGATGGCAATGAATCAATTCCAAAGCAATGTTTTATTCCCTGTCCAAAATGTGGGGGTTGTAATGTTGTCAGCCTTATTTGGGCTTATTCTTTTCCGAGAAAAACTGAGCATAACGAACTGGGTAGGGATACTGCTTTCAATAATGGCAATCTTAATGATTGCATTTGCCTAAAAGCTCAATCAGTTTTATATTTGTAATAATTTAATCCATTTCAATGCTTTTTGAAGATACATATAAAACCATTACTAAACCTTCTGAAGGACTATATAAAGATAGGGGAAGTAAATTTATCGCTAAAGCATTTCCAATAAGTTCAGAAGATGATGTCAAACAATGTTTGGGCGAATTGCGTAAAGAATACTACGATGCACGTCATCATAGTTTTGCTTATCAATTAGGCTTTGACAAATCGGCATTTAGAATTAATGATGATGGGGAACCATCGGGTACAGCTGGTCGCCCTATATTTGGACAGCTACAATCCTTCGACCTAACAAATACACTAATTGTGGTAATTCGTTATTTCGGAGGAACAAAACTGGGTGTAAGTGGGTTAATAAATGCATACAAAACTGCTGCAAAAGAAGCTCTTGATACGGCTAATATCATAACAAATACGATTAACGAGGTATACGAGGTTCAATTTCAATATCCGGACATGAATGATGTAATGAAAATTTTAAAAGATTTTTCATTAACTCCCTTCGATCAGGAATTCGAAATGGAATGCAAACTAAAATTTATTGTT
>JBFFMB010000401.1:0-2536 GCA_041554455.1 Bacteroidales bacterium | reverse complement strand
ATTTAGTGAGTATCTCAAATTCGTATTTTTTCAAGGTTTTTGCTAAATGCTGAATGTAATATTTTTTGAAAGGGTTTTTTGTTTGTATAGCGATATCTTCCCAAATTTTATGTTCAACATTATGAGCCCTGAGAACAATTTTTGCAGTTGACAGTTCTCTGATTTTTGCTAAATATGGAGCCACAAATAATGATTCCAACTGAATAAAATCAAAATTTTCTTTCGAAAGAATCTCAGCAATTTTATCTTCAAAATCCTGTGAAATGAAACGCTGAATATGGTAGGATTTATTCAGCAAAAAACATCTGAGCGCATCCCCAATTTTAATTTTTAAATCGATAAAGACAGATTCGATATTTGTTTTTTGTCGGTAATCGTCAGGGATTTCATTGTCGTGGACAGCATATTTTTCAGAACTAAGGGTGAGTACTTTCACTGAATGCCCATTTTCTATTAATCCTTCAATAAACATGTTCATAGCTATAGGTCCTCCTTCTTTAGCAGGGTAGGGAGATTTGTTGCATATAAACAGAATTTTCATTGAGGATGTTATTTTTTTTGATAGATGCTTTTTGCAAAACTAAATATGGATCTGAACGCTTTTCTCCAACTATCGGCATCAAGTAAAGGTGCATCTGAGGTCGCTTTATATGTTAGGAAGATACCCAATGGAAGTAATGAAGCAGAAGCAATCCACATTCCTATCATCGGTTCAAGAACCCCAGCTAAAACATATTTTTTCCCTGTGATTGAAATAATATGAAAAATTATAAAAAAGACGACAGAAATGACGACTGGTAATCCCAATCCGCCTTTTCTAATAATGGCTCCTAAAGGTGCACCAATAAAAAATAGAACTAAGCAGGCAACGGATAATGTAAATTTCTCAAAGTAAACAACAATATGTTTTCTAATTTTCAATTGTCTGTTTTCTCTATCATTAATTGTGTTTATAATGGTTTGTTTACGTGATTCAATAGTGCTTATTGCATTCTCTAGTATTCTGTCTTCCGAATTGGACACAAGTATTCTAAATCCTGAATCAATAGCTAATTTCTTTAGTGAGTCATTAACTAGATTTAGATCGGTATTTAGTAATTTATCTATGCGATTACTAAACTTATAAGATGAGTTGAATTGTTCCTTCCGTTCTGCCAACTGTCTATTTAATGAATCAATAGAGCGTTCAAGTTGTGATATATTGAGCATCATTTGATGGTCTTTAAACATTGACTCATCGGTATGGCTCATCTCGAAATTTGTTAGATCAAAACGCTTTAATTGTTCTTTAAAATGTGTTCGTTCATGGGGTCTGAATTTTCGATAATTACTGACGTCTACTTTTTCGGTATATGAATAGCCATCATATAAGGTAAAGAGTATTGATTTCCCATCTGGAGTGGATTCCATTTTTCCTGACTTGGCGATAGTAACATCTACATTCCCTAGTCGTTGAGTGTGATTATAAATCAAAACATCAGTTATGCGAATTCCGTCTTTGTCTTTCTTCCCTACACGAATGGTGTATCCATCAATATCATTATAAAATATACCTTCCTTAATATTAAAGGCTAATTTTTTTTCACGGATATCGTAATATAATGTTTGAAACTTAAGATTTGCAATAGGCAAAATATTATTCGAAAAATAAAAGGCCATCAAACTGATCAAAACAGACAAAATGATCAGTGGTCGCATGATTCGTTTTAGGGATATCCCAGATGCTTTCATGGCTACTAATTCATAGTGTTCTCCTAAGTTTCCAAAGGTCATCAGGGATGATAACAGTATGGCTAGAGGTAAAGCCAAAGGAACAAATGTTGCAGAGGCATAATACAATAACTCCCCAACTAGATACCATTCAAGACCCTTGCCTACAAGATCGTCGATATACTTCCATAAAAACTGCATGTCTAAAATGAATAAAGCAATAAAGAAGGTCATTATAAATGGCCCTGCATACGACTTTAATACGAGTATGTATATTTTCTTCACTTTAAACCTTCTGTTTAACTGCAAATATAATGAGAATAAATTTGATTTATTGTGCTAAATAATTACTCAAGTCATTTCCATTCTTTAATTTTGTAATTTGCAATCACATTACAGATAATATTGTTAGCGTATGAAAATTGTTGAAGTAAAGTCCAAGCCCCTATCCCGGAAATTTTTAGAAGTTGCGAAAATTATTTATAAAGATGATCCGTATTGGGTGTGTCCATTAGATTCAATGATTAATGCTATTTTTGACCCACAAAAAAATGTGTTTTATACCCATGGTGAGGCGATTCGTTGGATATTGCTTGATGAAAATGATCAATTAATAGGTCGGGTAGCTGCATTTATCAATGAGAAAAAAGCCTATAATTTTGAGCAGCCTACAGGGGGAATGGGTTTCTTTGAGTGTATTGATGATAAAGATGCGGCATTTATGCTCTTTGATAAATGTGTGGAGTGGCTTAAATCAAAAGGAATGGAGGCCGTGGATGGTCCTATTAATTTTGGTGAAAATGATAACTTTTGGGGATTGTTAGTT
>JBFFMB010000400.1:0-2546 GCA_041554455.1 Bacteroidales bacterium | reverse complement strand
TGTTTTCTGAAACATCGAAAATTATTACGATAATAATTAATAGACTTATCGCATAGAAAAATGTCCCTAAGAATTTTCGAATAATATATAAGTCGATAATTTTCATCTTTCACAAAGATATAAAAAGCCTTTGATGTATATACTGCTATAGACGTTGTGATAATTGTTTTACCATGCCTTGCTTCCATGCATAAAAATCGCCGGCAATAATATGTTGTCTGGCCGTCTCAACCAACCATAAATAAAATCGCAAATTATGCAAACTGGCAATCATACCAGCCAACATTTCATTGGCTGCAAATAAATGGCGTAAATAAGCTTTGGTGTATTGTTTGTCAACGAAAGAAGTGCCGTTTTCATCCAATACCGAGAAGTCATCTTTCCACTTTCCATTTTTGATATTGATGGTTCCCTGATCAGTATACAGTATCCCATGACGGGCGTTTCGGGTAGGCATTACACAATCAAACATGTCTATTCCTAAAGCAATGCTTTCCAAAATATTCGAAGGTGTGCCAACACCCATTAAATAACGAGGTTTATCAGCGGGCAAAATAGCACAAACAATGTCTGTCATTTCATACATCATTTCATGGGGTTCTCCTACTGAGAGACCACCAATCGCATTTCCATCCGCATTTTTAGATGCAATATATTCTGCAGATTCCATCCGCAAATCTTTATAAACACTCCCTTGAACAATGGGGAAAAGTGTTTGTTGATAGCCATATTTTCCTTGGGTTTCATCAAAGCGATTGATACATCTGTCTAACCATTGATGAGTAATCTTTAGCGAATTTTTAGCATAATCATAGTCGCATGGATAAGGGGTGCACTCATCAAAAGCCATCATGATATCCGCTCCGATCGTACGCTGTATATCCATGACCGTTTCGGGAGTGAATGTATGCCGTGATCCATCAATATGTGATTGAAATACCACCCCTTCTTTCGTAAGTTTTCTGGTATTTGACAATGAATACACCTGATATCCTCCACTATCCGTAAGAATCGGCTTATCCCAACCATTGAATTTATGGAGACCTCCAGCTTTTTCGATGATATCTAAACCTGGACGAAGATATAAATGATAGGTGTTCCCTAAAATGATTTGAGCATGAGTATCCTTCGTCAATTCAGGAATATGCACAGCTTTAACAGCCCCAGCAGTGCCAACTGGCATAAAAATGGGGGTCTCGATTTGGCCGTGGTCTGTCTGTAGAACACCAGCACGCGCCTTCGAATTTGTATCGGATGATTGGATTGAAAACTTCATATAAAAAATCTGCTCAAAGATAAATTTTATTCACGAAGATTGAATAGATTTGTGTTTAAAACTTATTTTATGCTATTCCCTCAACCAGCATTAACTTTTGAGTTCATATTGTTTTGTGCTTTTGTGCTCGTAATTATTGATCAATTGTATTACTATTGGTTTGTTTTTGCGAAGTTGGCTTTTTATGAAATGCCCAAAGGGAAGCAAAATAAAGGAGCTGTATCGGTAGTGATTTGTGCTAAGAACGAATATTCAAATTTAAAAAAGAATCTCCCACAAATCTTAGATCAAGACTATCCTGATTTTGAAGTTATTGTCGTGAATGATGCTTCGGATGATTATACACATGAGTTGTTAGAGGATATGGATCGGGAATACCCCCATTTAAAAATTGTTAATATTCGGGAAAATCTGAATTTCTTTTCAGGAAAAAAGTTTGCTTTATCTATAGGAATTAAATCAGCGAAAAATGATTTATTGTTATTGACCGATGCCGATTGTTATCCAAATTCAAAGCATTGGATATCAAAAATGGCAGAGCCATTCACTTCCAAAAAAGTTGAAATTGTACTGGGTTATGGACCATATGAAAAAAAGTCCGGTTTACTTAATACTTTGATTCGTTTCGATACAGTTCATGTCGCCATGCAATATTTTTCGTTTGCCCTTAAACGGAAAACCTATATGGGTGTAGGACGTAATCTGGCTTACCGAAAATCATTATTTCTAAAAAGTAAAGGCTTCATCGCACATTATAAATTAATGTCGGGAGATGATGATTTGTTTATCAATAGTGTGTCTACAAAAACGAATACCCGTATTCAAATACATCCTGATAGTTATACTTATTCAGAGCCCGAAACAACCTATGGGAAATGGGTGAATCAAAAACGAAGACATCTTTCAACAGCAAAATACTACAAGCCTAAGTTTAAACTTTTGCTAGGTAAATACGCTTTTAGTCAGATTTTGATGTATGGTTTTTTTGTAATTTTGTTGATATCAAACTACTTTGTTTTGCTAGTTCTAGGCTTATTACTGATTCGTTTTATCAGCCAGTTTATAATAATGAAAAAGTGCATGAATCATTTGAAAGAGCATAATTTATTATTATTTTCGCCTATACTGGAATTGATGTTGTTTTTAAATCATTTCTTGTTGAGTGCATCAAATGTGATATCTAAACAAAATAAATGGAAGTAAATCCTCGACTTACCGAAAAAGGATTACGCGATTATGAATTGGTGAAACAGGCTGTGGAAATGGGTGA
>JBFFMB010000399.1:0-2547 GCA_041554455.1 Bacteroidales bacterium | reverse complement strand
TTTTATTTCCAACTTTTTGAACAAGAGCAACCTCTTTTTTATTGGTTGACAATTTGTTCTCTTTCATAAAATCGCCATAACTCTGAAAAGCCATGGCATTTAATTCTGAACTTGAAATTAGCTTGAATTGTTGACGACCAGTGATTGGAACCGTTGTACAAGCAACAAAAAGTAAAACCGAAAATAAATAGATGAATTTTCTCATGGCTAATACTTTATATTAAAACTGAAAATTTGATTTAAAATCTTTAAACAGTGGCGAGATCTTGTCTTTATCAGATAAAATTGGATTTTCAACACCCCAATCAATCCCTAAATCAGTATCATCCCAACGTATACTTCCCTCTGATTCCTTATTGTATGTATTTGTACATTTATAAAAGAAAATAGTATCATCCTCTAAAGTCACAAACCCGTGCGCCATCCCAGGAGGAATCCAATACATTATCTTATTTTCTCCTGATAGAACAATGGATTCCCATTGTCCATAAGTAGGTGAACCTACACGAATATCAACGGCGACATCTAAAACCGATCCACGCATTACCCTAACCAATTTCCCTTGAGCATAAGGCGGATTTTGAAAATGCAATCCTCTCAAAACTCCTTTCTGAGATTTTGATTCATTATCCTGAACAAATATTGCATTTATACCAGCTTCTTTAAACTTAGTATCATTAAATGATTCAAAAAAATAACCCCGATCATCTTCAAAAACAATAGGTTTAATAATTAGTAATCCAGGGATCTTAGTTTTGAGGATTTCCATAAAACAAAAATGCTTTTATAATTTATAAATGAATGACCTCATCATAAGCAGCAGCAACCGCTTCCATCACAGCTTCGCTCATGGTTGGATGGGGATGAACGGCATTAATGATTTCCTTGCCAGTTGTTTCTAGTTTTCGTGCAACAACTGCTTCTGCAATCATTTCAGTAACATTATCGCCTATCATATGGCATCCTAACCATTCACCATATTTTGCATCAAAAATCACTTTAACAAAACCGTCTTTATTTCCACCAGCACTGGCTTTACCAGAAGCTGTGAAAGGGAATTTTCCCACTTTAATTTCATAGCCTGCTTCAATAGCTTGTTTCTCCGTCATACCAACAGAAGCCACCTCTGGAACCGTATACGTACAGCCTGGAATATTTCCATAATCCAATGGTTCCACATCTTTACCCGCGATTTTTTCCACACAAAGGATTCCTTCGTGAGAAGCAACATGTGCAAGAGCTGGCCCTTCGATGATATCACCAATGGCATAAACACCCGCTACATTTGTCTCGTAATACTCATTGACTTTTACTTTGCCTTTATCCGTTTCAACACCTACCTCTTCCAAGCCAATACCTTCAATATTAGTCGCAATTCCAACTGCTGACAAAACGATTTCAGCCTCTAATTCAACGTCCCCTTTTTTAGTATTCACTTTAACTTTACAAAGCTTTCCTTTGGTGTCCACACTTTCAACCGATGAACCGACCATCACTTTCATCTTCATTTTTTTAAACGAACGACCCAGTGTTTTTGAAACTTCTTCATCTTCTAAAGGAACAATTTCGGGTAAGAATTCTACCAAGGTCACTTCGGTACCGATGCTTTGATAGAAATAAGCAAACTCAGAGCCAATGGCACCTGAACCAACTACTACCATAGATTTTGGTTGTTTAGGCATGGTCATGGCTTCGCGATAACCAATTATTTTTTTGCCATCCTGCTTTAAATTTGGAAGCTCACGAGAACGAGCTCCAGTAGCCAGAATGATATGATCGGCTTTGTATTCAGTTACTTTTCCTTCAGCATCAGTAACTTCAACAGTTTTATCTCCTTTTAATTTCCCAAAACCCTGAATGTGTTCCACTTTATTCTTTTTGAATAAAAACTGGATGCCTTTACTCATGCCTTCAGCAACACCGCGACTTCGTTTCACCATGGCTTCAAAGTCAGGTTTAACTTCTCCTTCAATAGCTACACCATAATCGGCTGCATGGGTCAAATAATTAAAAACCTGGGCACTCTTCAATAATGCTTTGGTCGGAATACATCCCCAGTTTAGGCAAATACCACCTAATTCTGCTTTTTCGACTACTGCTACTTTTTTACCTAACTGAGAGGCACGAATGGCAGCTACATACCCACCAGGTCCGCTTCCTATAACTATAATATCAAAACTCATATATGATTTGCTTTTTAGAATTATTATAAACTACAAAAGTAACAAAAAATAATTTGAGAATTTGAAAATTTGAGAATGAGCCCATTTAGATTTTAACAATTATTCAAGTATAAAAACAAACAGAAATATTTGATCATGTTTTCTCATTTTCAAATTAACACATCTTCAAATTATCAAATTAACTTTCAATGGGTAATTGACGAGTAAAGCCTTCCTCCAGAGATAAAAAGGTTTCGGTATTTGTAATTTCAACAATCGATTGAACTTTTTCAACAATAATTTTCTTCAGGTGCTCATTATCATGCGCATATATTTTTATCAAAAGTGAGAATTTCCCTGTGATGTGATGACATTCCACAATTTC
>JBFFMB010000398.1:0-2551 GCA_041554455.1 Bacteroidales bacterium | reverse complement strand
TAATTTTTTGATCGCTAAGCATTCCTTTTAATGAAGATAAAATCTCTTTTTTTTCATTATTCATGATTTCATATTTCGAAATTTTATGCCCATCTTGAATTAAAATTTGTTTTGCCATCTTGCGATGGAATGATTTCTAAAACATCATGCAATGGTATTGGATAAAAAACAGTTTCTATATTATGAAAACCATCTTTTCGTTTTTCAACAACAAACAAGCCTAAATTTATTTTACAATTTGGGAAAACCAGCATAAAACAAATTTACAAAAAAACACCTTCCTAATATAAAAGGAATCTTGATTATAAACTGTTTTTAAAGATGCCCAATTTTACTAAATTTTTAATTAAATTTGGATAGCATTAAACCACTATTTCTATGGCGCTAATGAATTCGGTAATTTCCTGGTTGATGAAGAAACGCTTCCATCAAATTGAGTTGTTCATGAAATATCCTCATGAGGTACAGCATGAATGGTTTAAAAAACTTATCAGTAGTGGAGCAGAAACCGAATGGGGAAAAAAGTATGGTTATAAAGATATCCAAACGCTTGAAGACTTCCGAAGGAAAGTTCCGATTAGTGACTACGATTCACTAAAGCCATACATTGACCGCTTACGTTCAGGAGAACAAAATTTACTTTGGAATAGCGATGTAAAATGGTTTGCCAAATCCTCAGGAACTACTTCTGATAAGAGCAAATATATTCCTGTAACAGAGGAATCTTTGGAAGAATGTCATTTTAAAGGCGGCAAAGATATGCTGTCCATTTATTTCAATAATAATACTGAGAGTGGTTTTTTTGATGGAAAAGGATTGGCTCTGGGTGGAAGTCAAAAAATAAGCGAATTCAATAGTTCAGAATATTATGAAGGAGATTTATCAGCTATTATTATTCATAATCTTCCCTCATGGGCTGAATTTGTAAGAGTGCCTAAACGGAGTGTCGCTCTACTCGATGATTGGGAAACCAAGATCAACATCATGGCAGAAACGACAAAAGATCATGACGTAACAAATCTGTCAGGGGTTCCTTCATGGACTCTCTTACTTTTACGTAGAATACTTGAAATAACAGGGAAAAAGAATATTATGGAGGTGTGGCCTAATTTAGAGGTCTTTTTCCATGGAGGTGTAAATTTTGAACCCTATCGAAGTCAATTTAATGAGATTATCCCATCAAAAAAGATGGTTTATATAAACACCTATAATGCTTCTGAAGGATTTTTTGGCATTCAGGATCAGAACATCGCCAGCGACATCCTATTAATGCTCGACTATGGAGTATATTATGAGTTTCTTCCAATGGATCGTTTACATGACCAAAACCCACAAACCATCAGTTTAGAGGAGGTGAAATTAAAAACGAATTATGCATTAGTGATTTCGACCAATGCCGGATTATGGCGGTATCTTATAGGCGATACGGTGGAATTTACAAGTCTTAATCCTTATCGTATCCGCATTACTGGAAGAACAAAGAATTTCATCAACGCTTTTGGAGAAGAATTAATAATTGACAATGCCGAAGCTGCTTTAAACGCAGCCTGTGCAAAACATAAAGCAATTATTAATGAGTACACAGCGGCTCCCATTTATCTGGAAGGAAATAAAAAAGCAGCCCACGAATGGCTTATTGAATTTGAAAAAGCTCCTCCCGATTTGAAAAAGTTTGTCAAAACATTTGATAATCGTTTGAAATCCGTCAATTCAGATTATGAGGCAAAACGATCGCATAATATTTTGTTGGACAAACCCCATATCATTCCGGTTCCAAAAGGAACATTTTATCAATGGATGAAGAAAAATGGGAAATTAGGCGGACAAAATAAAGTCCCTCGTTTATCGAACGATAGAAAATATATTGACGACATATTGAAAACTCTGGATAATTAATATTGCAATTAATACCGGATTTTTCCTATTTTCGTAACAAATTAAATTCATACATAATGCATATAGCTATTGCCGGAAACATTGGTTCAGGAAAAACAACATTGACTCGATTACTATCAAAACATTTTGGCTGGGAGGCTCATTACGAAGACGTTGACACCAACCCCTACCTTAACAGTTTTTATGAAGATATGCAACGATGGTCGTTCAATCTTCAGGTATATTTTTTGAATAGTCGTTTTCGTCAAATCATTCAAATCCGTCAAAGTGGTAAAACGATAATTCAGGATCGGACTATCTACGAAGATGCCTATATTTTTGCACCTAACCTGCATGCAATGAATTTAATGTCTTCTCGAGATTTTGAAAATTATTCATCACTTTTTGAGTTGATGAGTTCATTTATTCAACCTCCTGACTTATTAATTTATCTTCGTTCATCAGTTCCAAATCTGGTCAATCAAATCCAGAAAAGAGGTCGTGAATACGAAGAATCTATTCGTCTCGATTATTTAAAGTTATTGAATGAACGCTATGAAGGATGGATAAAAAAATATGCTTTAGCGAAACTTCTGATTATCGATGTGGATAATATTGATTTTGAAGACAATCCCGAAGATCTTGGTGTTATTATTGAAAAAATTAATGCTGAAAT
>JBFFMB010000397.1:0-2555 GCA_041554455.1 Bacteroidales bacterium | reverse complement strand
TTCTTAGGATTGGTGTTTTCGCAATTGAAGCCGATTCCTTATTAGCAAATAAACCAGATTCTCTTTTAAGTACGGATATTCAAATACAGGAACCCATTGCTAAAAGAATAAGCATTATTGCTGTTGGTGACATTATGCTTGGAACAAATTTCCCCTCTCCACGATATTTACCACCTCAAAATGATTGCAACCCACTTTTAGAAAATGTTTCCCCCTTTTTACATGAAGCCGATATCACTTTTGGTAATTTGGAAGGATGTTTTTTGGATGAAGGACCACTCGTGAAAAGATGTCAGGATACGACCAAATGTTATGCATTTAGAATGCCTGTTGATTTCTCAAAATGTTTAGCGGATGCCGGATTTAATATGATGAGTATTGCCAATAATCATATTCGTGATTTTGGTGATAAAGGCGCTGATACTACTTTGTTTTATTTGAATAAATATCAGATTAGAAGTGCTGGTTTAGAAAGTAAACCTATTGATACTATTACTGTTCAGGGAGTTCGAGTAGGCATTGTTGCTTTATCTCCTTTTAAGAAGACAGTGGATATGAACAATTATGCATTGCTTAAAAAATATATTCAAGAGTTGGATTCACTATGTGATATTGTCATGGTTTCTTTTCATGGCGGAGCCGAAGGAAAAGAGTATATGAATATTACCAGAGAAAGTGAATTCTTTTATGGAGAAGATCGAGGGAATGTATGGGAATTTGCGCATCTAGCGATAGATTTAGGAGCTGATTTTGTTGTTGGTCATGGTCCTCATATTCCGCGAGCTATCGAAATGTATAAAGATCGCTTGATTTGTTATAGTTTGGGTAATTTCTGTACTTATGCTCGTTTTAATCTGGATTATCCAAACTCATTAGCACCCATCGTAAAAGTTGAGTTGGATCAGTCTGGAAAAACGCTTGCTTGTGAAATTATTTCAGCAATTCAAACGGGTGAGGGTGGTCCAAAAATCGATACAAAAAATAAAGCATTTAAGCTTATTCAAAAATTGAGTAAAGAAGATTTTCCTGAAAATGAAATAATCTTTTTGGAAAATGGTCGGTTGAAATTTCCAGAAAATTAATAATAGCTATTTCGGCTAAGATAACCCTGAACATATTCTCTAATCCCTGCTTCAAGGGTATAAAATGGTGTGTTATAACCAATAGAACGAAGTTTTTTCATATTGGCTTCAGTGAAGTATTGGTACTTATCTCTTATGTCGAGAGGAGTGTCAATGTATTCAATGTTTTCCTCTTTACCCAAAGCTTTAAAGGTTGCTTTTGCCAGATCAAGGAATGAACGGGCAACTCCAGTTCCTAAATTATACAAGCCTGATTGCTCTTTATGATCTTTTAGAAAGCATAAAACATTTACTAAGTCTTTGACATAGATAAAGTCACGAAGTTGTTCTCCATCTTTAAAATTAGGATTGTGAGAGCGGAATAATTTCACTTTTCCAGTTTCTAATATTTGTTTGTAGGCATGAATAATCACTGAAGCCATTCTGCTTTTGTGATATTCATTGGGGCCATAAACATTAAAAAATTTGACTCCTGCCCAAAATGGGGGAGTGGCTGTTTGTTCAAGAACCCATTTATCAAAAATATTTTTGGATTCACCATAAGGGTTTAGTGGTTTGAGCTTTTCAACGATCGAATGATCGTCGTTATACCCATATTCGCCCAATCCGTATGTAGCAGCCGAAGAGGCATAGATTAATGGAATCTTATACTGAGTACAGGCATTCCAAATATCCTTGCTGTAGTTAATGTTCAGTTTTTCGAAGATGCTCATATCAAATTCTGCAGTATCTGTACGCGCACCTATGTGAAAAATGAGATCGATGGAGGGATGGTTTTTGCTTAGCCAATCAATAAATTTTTCGCGATGAACTTGTTTTTTGATCTTCTTATTTGCAAGATTTTTGTTTTTTTCTGGATTGGAGAAATCATCCACAATAATAATATCTTCGAAGCCTTTGGTGTTCATTTTACCTACAAGGCAGCTTCCTATAAAGCCTGCGGCACCTGTTACAACGATCATATTTTTTAAATTTTATTTGGTCAAAGCTTTTGGATCAAATCCAAAAGCCTCATACATTTTTGTAAAAATATCAATATTTTCCATGAATCCTACAAATCGCTCTGCTTGAGGCCCAAATGCAAAAATAGGAACCATTACTGCCGTATGATCTGCATGACTTTCAAACTCGCCAATAACTTCACCTTTCTCAATATTACCATCCGTTATTGCAAACCCACCTGTTTCATGATCTGCTACAATTATAACCAATGTTTCTCCATCTTTTTCAGCAAAATCTAAAATAGCACCAATGGTATTGTCAAAATCTTGAACTTCTTTTACAAGTAAATTAGTGAATTTTTCAACTTCTTTCTCGTATAATTCAGAATCTCTACTAACCTCACTGATATTTAATTCGGAGTCTTTGAAGTGACCAGCCCAATCAATTTGAGAACCTTCAATCATTAAAAAGAAACCATTTTGATTTTTATTAAGAATTTCAATTGCTTTGAGGGATGATTGACGAAGCATA
>JBFFMB010000396.1:0-2555 GCA_041554455.1 Bacteroidales bacterium | reverse complement strand
TCAATAAATAATGGCAGCTATATTGCATAGCTATTCGTATTTGAAAGAAATTTTGTAATTGAAAAATATTAATAAAATGACACTGGAAGATTTAGGATATCTAAGTGATCTGGAGAATTATCGTAAAGACCAAAAGCTTGATTCATTTGGCGTAGGACGGGTCATTTCAGAACATAAGGAACGATATGTTGTAAAAACGACTGAAAAAGAATATGATGCTGAGATTATTGGGAATTTACGATATTCGGCATTGAACCGATCCGACTTCCCAGCGGTTGGCGATTGGGTGGCCATTTCCGAATATGATGAGGATAAAGTGCTTATTCATGCCGTTTTTCCACGGAAGACAATGATTGAACGACAAGCCGTTGGCAAACAAGGCGAGAAACAGATCATCGCAACAAATATTGATTATGCCTTTATTGTCCAAGCCGTAGATCGCGATTTTAATATCAACCGAATTGAACGCTATCTGACCATTTGTAATGCTTCCAAAGTAAAGGCCCTCATTATTCTCAATAAAATTGACTTGATCAACGAGCTTGAATTAGAAAAAATGATTTCTGAAGTGCAAGAACGCGTTAAACAAGTACCAGTCATTGCGATAAGTAATGAGACCCAAAAAGGAATTGAAGAGCTAAGTGAGCGGATGCTTAAAGGTAAAACCTATTGTTTATTAGGTTCATCGGGAGTAGGAAAATCAAGCCTTTTGAATACTCTTTCGGGCAAGCAACAGATGAAAACAAATGCGATCAGTACAAGCACCAGCAAAGGACGACATGTGACTAGCCACCGAGAATTATTGGTTCTTGAAAATGGTGGAATTCTCATTGATAATCCGGGAATGAGAGAAGTGGGAATCGCCGATTCAACCGATGGCTTGGAAATGACCTTCGACACAATCATCAAATTATCCAAGCAATGTAAATTCAAGGATTGTACCCATACAACGGAGATTGCATGTGCTGTCTTAGAGGCTGTTGAACAAGGAGAGATTGATGAAAATTCTTACGAAAACTATTTGAAAATGGAACGAGAGAAGGAGCATTTTGAATCTACAATTGTTGAGAAACGTAAAAAAGACAAAGATTTTGGTAAAATGATTAAGACCTTTAAAAAAAATAGAAAATCGAATAAATACTAAGTTCACTAAAGACTTAGTAATCATAAGTTAATGTGTTTAATAAGATCATTCTATGCGATAGGGTATTTCAGTCTCACTTATTCTTATACCAAAAGTCGCAATAGCTTTATGAATTGATTATATGAATTAATCTATTTTTTATGATGAAGAAAATTATCGGATTCCTCCTTTGTGTGGTAAGTTTAGCTTCCTGCTGTGATCAACAAAAGAATGATAATCTTGCCTACCGTATTGGAGAAAAAGACCTGATTCCGGAGGGGATCACTTACTCTGCTCAAACGCATTCATTCTATTTGAGTAGTATTTTAAAAACGAAAATTATTCAGATCGATGCTAAAACAGGAGCATACACCGATTTTATTCCTTCCGATTTATTAAATCTGCGTTTCTTAGGAATGATGATAGATGATACTCAAAGCCATCTTTGGGCTTGTGGAAATCTACGAAAAGATGGAGTGCAGACATCTGCCGTTACAAAGTTTGACTTAATGAGTGGACGAATCATAAAGTCCTATTCCTACAACGACAGTCTTGCTCATATTTATAATGATCTGGCACTCGATAAGGCGGGCAATGTTTATTTTACCGATACCAATGCACAAACCATCTATAAAATTGATCAACAAACAGATGTTGTGGACGTATTTTTTGATGGAAATGAGATCATTCACCCGAATGGAATAAGCATTTCTCCCGACAATAAATATTTGTATATCGCTTCGAATGATCATGGCATTCGTGTTTTGGATATTGAAAAACGAGTAATCATTGGTGAAGCTGATAGTAGCATGGCTTCTGCCGGTATTGACGGTTTAAAATATTATCAGAATAGCATTATCGGTCTTCAGAATGAAGTTGCGAGAACATTTGAGCGTAAACTTGTTCGCTATTATCTGGATGAAACAGGCACTAAGATCATTGATCGTAAGATTATTGACCAAAACAATCCGCTTTTTGAAATTCCAACCACCTTTGTGATTGTAGAGGATGAATTGTTTTGTATAGCCAATAGCCAAATGGGGAATGTAAATTGGGAAAAATATGAGGTGTATAGTCGGGAAGCCTTGAATGATATATTCATTTTAAAGTATTCCTTGGATAAATAAGACATTTTAAATGGATTTTTTTATCCCTTAATTTTCATTTTGTAGAACGAGTGGCAAGCCTGGAATAAGGCTAATAGTCAAAAAAATCTCATTTAGTCAATTATTTAATTATATTTGTTTTGCTTCGGCACATTGCTTATTACATTACTTTATTTTTGATTTTGAAACCTTACAAGCAATAAAAATTATTCATCATTATTTAATAAAAAAAAGACAATTTCTCGATCTGGTCATCCATTTTTGAAAGGCTTTCGTTGTATACTATAAACCTAGAAAAAAATAATTTTGTGTATTTATAAACTGAT
>JBFFMB010000395.1:0-2571 GCA_041554455.1 Bacteroidales bacterium | reverse complement strand
ATTGGAATTCTTGGTAAGAATGGGGTTGGCAAATCAAGTTTTTTAAACATTTTAACTGAAAAAGAAAAAGCAGATAAAGGAAGCGTCATCAGAGGGGAAACCATTGTCATGGGGTATTATACCCAAACAGGCATGCAACTCAACGAAGAAAAATCGGTGCTTGAAGCTCTCAAAGAAATTGCGGAAGTGATTGTAATGGCTGATGGAAGTGTTATTACAGCTTCTCAGTTATTGGAACAATTCATGTTTCCACCCAAAGTACAATACTCAAAAATAGCGACCCTAAGTGGGGGAGAACGCCGACGTTTACATTTGTTGACGGTTCTTATTAAAAATCCAAACTTCCTCATTCTGGATGAACCTACCAATGATCTTGATTTGCTGACATTGAATAAGTTAGAAGAATTTCTAGAAGCTTTTGCAGGTTGTTTAATCCTTGTTTCGCACGATCGTTATTTTCTGGATAAATTAGTGGATCATCTTTTTATATTCGAAGGAAAGGGTAAGCTGAAAGATTATTACGGAAAATACACTGATTACAGAGATGCAAAGGACGAGGCAGAACGATTGGAAAAAGAACAAAAAGCAACTATCAAGAAAGTAGAGATCGCTAACAAAAAAAGTCAGGAAGTTAAAACCAAAACAAAACTCAGTTATAAGGAGAAAATTGAATACGACAGTCTGGAAAATGAAATTCAGGATTGAGAAAATGAAAAAACGAATTTGGAAGCTGCTTTAAATACCGAAGCCACCAATTATGCCAAATTAGAAGAAATCTCAAAACGCATTGGTGAAATTATTGATCTCATTGACGAGAAAACTTTCCGTTGGATGGAGTTGGATGAATTTGTTTAACAATCCTTAAGGATTTTTAGTGATTGCTTTTTTTATAATATTGTAAGTTTGTCTGTATTAAAACAAAATTATTAAACACTATTTATGATAAGAAACATCATCCCAACAACTCTCTTCTCTCTATTTATATTAGTATCAAGCATTACATTTGCCCAAATGGGTCCCAATATGTACGATTTAAATATCGATGCCAATATTACTGGTAGCAATGACAATGATGTAAACGTAAAAACCTTTGGTCTTCAAAAAAATATTTTCAAGCACATGATAAAGGAAGGGGAAAAAGGAATCCTCAATATGGGATTTAACTATAAATATGCCCAATTAAATTTCAATACCCACGAAGACTTTTTTTCCAATCTTGAAGACTTTCATAGCTTAGGTGTAAATCTGAGTTATATTCGACGTATGAATGAAAAATGGATGTTTATAGGAATGATCAATCCCCAATTAAGTTCAAACTTCAAGGCTAAGTTAACATCCGATGATTTCTATTTAAATCTCATAGCTTTAGTTAATTATAGTAGCAAACCAAACAATCGACTCACTTTTGGCCTAGTGTATTCAAACAGTATGGGATTACCATTTCCTGTTCCAATTATTTCTTATTGGAAAAGATTTAATGATCAATGGGAAATGAATTTAGGATTTCCTAGAATAGGCACTACTTTTACCATGAACCCAAAATCGAGCTTCAGCGGATACATTGAATTTGATGGCTACAATGCAAATATTAGCAAAAATATGAGCAGTGTGCTTTTTGAAGAAGAAAGAATGGCTGAACAAATCAATTATAACGCGATCATAAGTGGAATTGAATATCAATATAAGATTGATAAATTTAATTTTACAATAAAGGCGGGTTATACATTGGGCCAGGTGTTTGAACTTCAAAACTCAAACAATGATACAGCCTATGAATTTGACATGGGAAGTAATCTAAATTTCGGCATAGGAGTGGGGTTTAATTTTTAAATCCTCCATTAATATTCATCCTTAAGACTTCTTTATAATTCTAAAAAACTTCCGATTTATTTATCCATTTATCTGCTTTATGTCTCCAAGCATTTTATTTTTCACATTCCTTAGCAAGCATTTTAAGAGCAATTTCAAGTTTTAATCCAGTCAGTACATCATCCGTTTGAAAAACAATACTGGTGGTGTAATTTTGTAACTCGTTATTTTTATAGCTCTTAATTAGCTTTTGTTTCCCTCGAGTAAATGCTTCTATAAATAGATCTTTCCCTTTCACATCTAATTTAATCTGATCAGGATATAAATAACCCAGATTTAACTCAAAAAGTCGTGATTCAGCTTTTCCTTTAGCACTAATTTTGTCATAATTATAAAGAATAACACAAGCATCATCCTCTTTATTGCTGATGCTTTGATCATATGTCGTCCCTGGAATTTCAACTTTAACGATATTATTCATTAAAAATGCTCGTGCAAGATTGACTGATGCAAAGTCCTTTGGCTTGGAGGCATTTTCGATAATACATTGAAAAGCCGATTTCATAATTTCTGCTTCAATAACATCTTTACATAAAATACTTAATTCAGAATCATAGCTTTTTAATGAGCCATTCTCAATAGTACGCACATAATTGTTTTTAAAACTAACCCCAAGATTTAAGTAGATTTCCTCACTTTTTACGTCAATATTTATCATGTTTTTCTCTAAGGTAAAAGGATAGAACTCAAAACTTGAACTTT
>JBFFMB010000394.1:0-2572 GCA_041554455.1 Bacteroidales bacterium | reverse complement strand
TCAGCTTTACATCCAACATCTCCTCTTTGGATAATGTCCAATTTATATCCGACTTTCTAAGTTTTTCTGTTAAACAAAAAAGACTAAGGGCTGCTGAAACAGAGATATTAAAACTTTCGGTAAAACCATACATCGGAATCTTTACATACTCATCTGCTGCATCCATGGCTTGTTGTGATAAACCTTCCAACTCAGTACCAAAAACCAAAGCAATTTTCCCATCCAACGGCAATTCGTCAATTAACTGATCATTCGTATGAGGAGTGGTTGCAACAATCTTGTATCCATCCTCCCTTAACTTTCTGAAAGCATCTAAGGTATTGTTCTCCGATTGATTGTATTTAATCAAATTAAGCCATTTAGAGGATCCTAATGCGACATCCTCATTCACCTCATAGGTATTCCTGTTTTCAATCACATGAACATCTTGCACGCCGAAACAATCACAAGAACGTAAAATGGCACTTGCATTTTGAGATTGGTATATATCTTCCAGAACTACGGTTATATGTCGTGTTCTGGAAAGTATTATTTCGTCAAACCGGGAACGCTTATTATCACTAATAAAAGTCAATAAATACTCTAATAATTGTTTTTTAATCTCCGAATTCATCTCTTATTTCATATTTGGATCTGGGTATAACTCATCCCACCATTGAGGTTGATCTTTCAACTCTCGGTCAAACCAAGCAGTAATAGATTTTTGCCAAACAATTCTTTTCTTATAATCAACAATCCAATGATTTTCGCCAGGAATAGTCACAAATTCAACTTCTTTTCCTAAAAGTCTCAATGCCGCATACAACTGCAAACTTTCACCTATTGGAACATTGGTATCAGCACCGCCATGCAAAAGCAAAAGAGAATTTTGTTGTTTATCCGCATTAAATAAAGCGCTTTGATTTACATAGAGATCTTTATTATTCCATGGATAGCTATTTGCTGAAGCCGTAGAGCTATAAAGATAACCCCAATAGCCTTCACCCCAATAACTTGAGATTGAGCTTATACCAGCATGCGAAATCCCTGTTGCAAAAATATCTGTTTTGGTCATTAATAGCATGGTCATAAAACCACCATAAGAAGCTCCCATACAACCAATTTTATCCTTATTTACAAAAGAATGTTTAGAGGTAAAATACTTTGTTGCATCAATAATTTCGTCAGCAACAGTTACGCCCCAATTATTTACGTGAGCAGCAGAAAATTCTTGTCCGTAGCCAGTAGCACCACTTGGGTTCACCACATAAACAATGTATCCGTGAGCAGTATATAACTCCTTAGGGTAGCGACCTCTGAACGAACGATCGATAGGACTTGTGCCTGAATAATAATAAACAATCACAGGATATTTTTTAGCGGAATCAAAATTGGGAGGATAATAGATAAACCCATCGATTTCTGTACCATCTTCTTTTGTATAAACCCAATCTTCATTCATCCCAAATTTGACATCCTTGAAAAACTCTTTTTCAGGATCAAGTACTAACTCGGATTCATTAGTGGTAAGATTCAACAAATAGCCCTTATTTGAAGCATTTATTCCATGACTAGTATATCCAGCAATCTTTGATTTTTTGGAAAAATTTATATTTGCTAATATATCCTGATTCGTGTTGATCTTCTCAAAACGTTTTGAGTCAATATCATACCTATACAAATTCTTATAGGTCTTTTCCTCTACTCTAAAATAGATTGTAGCATCATCTGCCCAATAAACGCTTTCAATTGTAGGATCAAAATCATGCGTCAGCGCATTTGCTTTTTTATCTTTTAACGAATAAATATAAGCCTGATTATCATAGTCATTTGCGATTTTTTGATTTCGAAGATTAACGCCCATATCACCAAACAAGATCGGACTACCTATTACCAAGAGTTTTGTGCCATCTGGAGAATAATTAACTGATCCTTCAAACGACTTAACCCACAATGTATCCATTTCAAACGTATTCAAATTCAATTCATATAAATATTGCTTCGAAAATGGACGTTGAGAATTATTAATTACTGATTCACTATAAATAATTCGTTTACCATCAGGACTAATATCCTGTAGACTAGTAGTTATATTCCCAAAAGTTAGTCGCTGTTTAAGCCCTGTTTTTATATCCAATTTATATAAAAATGAACGATATCTCCACCAAGGCCAAACATCTTGCATGTTCTCCAGTTTTTGGGCCAAATCATTTTTCTTTGGTGCATCTTCCGAAACTGAATAAATAATAAAATCTCCCTTTAATGACCACTGATAATCACTTATATCAAGATCTTCAGCGATTATTTCTGTAATTCCTGAAGCTGCATCATCAACCCACAGGGTCTCTCCATTCATATATGAAAATTTATGTCCTGAGGGTAACCATTGAATATTATTAAACGTATAGTCGCGAATGGTACGTATCAGTTTTTTTGTTTGAAGCTCGTATATCTCAAGCCATTTTAGGCTTTTTCCATCAGGAGAAAAGCTGAGTCCACGGTAATCGGAAGCCAGCGCATTCCAATCCGTGATGCCTCCTTTTCGGTCCACCCACACCAGCGACGCGTCAGTCCTTCTCCCCGTTCCCCTCTG
>JBFFMB010000393.1:0-2585 GCA_041554455.1 Bacteroidales bacterium | reverse complement strand
TCGGCTTCATATTTTGCAGGAAGCTCACTGATTAATTTTTTGATTAATTCGAGGCGATCAATGGAATATGCAATGGGATCGTTTGACATATCATGGGTTAAAACTCTTGGATCCATGCCTGTACTTAGATTGCGCATATTCTCAGCATCATTGGCAAAAATGTGGCCTTTTTCCGTTGATTTTTTAGCAATGCTTTCTAATTCACCATCATTTTCTACAGTTTTGTAGCCATACTCAATAGCCCATTCATCGTAAGGACCAATGCATGTTGAAAAATATTGACCTTGTTTTTCTTTATCTGAAGAAACATTAATAAGTGCGTATTCCATAATAGAAGCAGATAAACCTACTTTTGATGTGATTGCAGTATCATGAAGTTCTTCAGGAGATAAAAAATAAGAGGCTTTAAAATTATGAGTTAATCCTAGAGTGTGACCTAGTTCGTGAGTTATTAAACCAATAAAATATTGATTTACTAATTCGGCTGTTTGCTCATCTGAACTCACCAACGATTGTCCAAAGGCAAGACTTTGTGATAACATTTCTGCTTCAGTGAATTCTTCTGGAGCTTCAAAATCGAGTTCCATTTCTGAAGAATTTGCTTCAAACATATTGGCATATCTTAGTTTTTGTGCAATTTGAGAATATTCAATCATCACATCTGCTCCCAAAATTTCTCCTGTTTTAGGATTGTGAAAATGTGGGCCGTATCCAGCAAATCGTGGAGTAGGAGAGGCAGTCCAGCGAACTACATTATAATTGATATCACCTGCATCCCATTTAGCATCATCGGGCATTTGTTTGGCAACAATGGCGTTTTTAAACCCGATTTTTTCAAAGGCTTTATTCCAGTTTAAAATTCCGGTTCTTACTGCATCACGAAACTCATAAGGGATGGTATTTTCAATCCAAAATACAATAGGTTTTACTGGCTCAGACATGGCTTGATCTGGATTTTTTTTCACCAAATTCCAGCGGTGGATAATATCTCTGTAGGGGGTTGATGATTGACTAGTCATATCATCTATCTGTGTGGTAAAATATCCAACTCTGGCATCATCTCTTCTTGGTTTATAATCATTTTTAGGAACCTCTAAAAACGAATGTTGAAAAAAGAAACTTACGCTTCTATTATCAGCTAATACTTTTCCACCAGAAACTTGGGGATCTTTATTTTCGTAAACATATTCAATAATAATATCTGTATTATTTGGATAGTTTTTGATGGCTTCAACTTTAGATTTTGTTTTTGATAAAGAACCCGCCTGGTAAACCCTATTGCTTACTTTATGTTTAATCTTTGCTAAGGTTTCTTTCATGAACAAATCATCTGCTTTGATCACTAAAGTGTCTCCGTTTGGACTTGCACCAACGATATGTGAAGAATAAATGATGGCATCACTTATGTTTGCATCAGCAGCTTTGCTAATGGGGTTTGCTGGATCGAAGTAAAAATTATTATTGGGAACCATAAATTCTATTCTATTGAAATACCTCATTGGTTTAAATAAGGTGGTTTCACGATAAGCTCCTTTAAACATATTTAAGAATGGAATTCCATTTTCGGCATAACCGAAATAAATAAATTCTTTACCTAATTTTTCAGCTTCAATTTGCAAGAAAAGGCTTCCAGTTAGGGTGTCTTGATAGATGGTAAATAGACCTTCATGTTTTGTACATCTGCTAATGACTTTGGAGAGATCTCTTATTTTTCCATTTGATTTGCCATCCCCTTCTTCATCTTCTGCATCAGCAGCTTTTTCTTCCTTTTCCTCACCAGAAGTTTGTCCAAAAACATCATTCGAAAAGTTAGTTGATAATGCTAATCCTAATGTTAAGGCCATTAGGAGAAATAATTTTTTTGTCATAATTTTTAATTTTTTTCTGGTTTATTAATGATTTCTTCGGACATTATTTTTTTGAACTGAAAAGGATTTTTCAACGATTGTACATACCCATTGGTATAAGTTACGCTTAGGGTGTCTTTTGTGATATTGGCCCATATCTTATCTGGGTTTGTCAGTGTTCTTACATAATCAAATTCGGCTATGGGGTAGTCAATGGCGTAGTAGGTTCTAACGCCTACTATGCCAGTGTCTATGCGTGCCACATCATTTCTTAAATGAGGCCCAAATTGCTGATTTTTTATATAACCAAATATTTTAACCTTGAGAGTTTCAATATTTTCTTTTGAGTAATTTTCGATATTGTTACAAGTCGCGCTATACGATTTGAACATTTTTAACATAAAGTCGATGCGTGAAATTTTATCTGCTGATTTTTTTATAGAAGCGACTTCAAAATTGATGTCTTCAGTGTATTCGATGCCGTCTTCAGTGAATTTAAGCTCATCGTTTTCAATAAATTCTTTTAAATGTGAGAGATCGATGTTTGCATTTTCATCAATATAAAGCTTCACTTTTACAGGCTCTCCATACATGGATTCGTAACCGTAAATTTTATTATCCTTGTATTGAGAAAGCAATATGTTCATGAAGTAAGTATCGTATGCATCAAAGAAGTTATCGATTTCAAGATCGATAGATGAAAGCGAATCGATTTCTAAGGCAGGTTCAAAATTGAGC
>JBFFMB010000392.1:0-2585 GCA_041554455.1 Bacteroidales bacterium | reverse complement strand
TATCTTGACTCATAGAAAAAACGCTTAAGAACTTATCGATTAGTAATTTTTAATTCTTTATTGAATAAAGATCTATTGCTTTATAGAGTTCCGGAGGATTAATTGGTTTTGTGATATAATAATCCATGCCAGCAGCAAGACACTTTTCTTTATCCCCTTTCATTGCGTGAGCAGTCATCGCAATAATTGGTGTATGTTTCTCTTGGTTTTCTTCATGTTTGCGAATTAAACGCGTTGTATCTAAGCCATCCAATTCTGGCATCTGTATGTCCATTAATATCATATCGTACTGACTTTCTTTAAATTTTTCGAAAGCAATACGGCCATTTTCTGCAATAGTTACGGCGTAACCTTTTCGTTGTAAGAATTGTAGGATGATTTTTTGATTAATTGCCTGATCTTCGGCAACTAGGATGTTTAATTTTTTCTCAATAACAGTTTCTTTGCGAGGGGCTTCTTTTTGGTTTTCTGTAAAATCAGTGCTTTCTATAACTGCCGCTAAAAGAAAACGTAATTCTTTTTGAAGTATTGGTTTTGATAATTGATATTTGAAACTAATATTTTTGAATTTACTGTTATCTAATGAGTATTGAACAGGAGTCATTATTGCGATCTCAGCTTTTTCTCCCTCAGGGAAGTCTTTATTTAATTCACGGCCTATTTCTAGACCATTCATTTCTGGCATGAAATAATCAATAAGCATTAAATCAATTTTGTTTTTCGATTGAATGCTTTCAGCAACTTTTGCTTTAGCTTCTTTGAGGGTTGAGGCTGTTCTAAATGGTAATTTATAATAATCGAGAAGTCTGCTAATTACCTCAGTACTTCTCTCATTATCGTCAACTAATAAAATGCTCCCACTAGGTTTAGTTTTTAATTGAGTATTCCATAACTCTTCGGTTTGCACCCCCAGTTTTAATTCAAGCTCGAAATAAAATCGACTTCCTTTTCCTAATTCACTTGTGACATTAATTTCACCACCCATTTTTGCCACTAGTTTTTTAGAAATGGAAAGTCCTAATCCGGTACCTCCATGTTTACGTGTTGTGGATGAATCAACTTGGCTAAAAGAGGTGAATAAGTCTCCAATTTTGTCTTCCGGAATTCCAATACCTGTATCTTCTACAGAAAATTCAAGGGTAATAAAACTATCTGTGATTTTTCGTTGTTTAACAGAAATTGTAACATTCCCTTTGTCTGTAAATTTAATGGCGTTACCAACTAAATTAATTAATATCTGTCGAATCCTAATCGGATCACCCATTAAAATATTAGGAATTTCAGGATCAATGTCACAAACAAATTCGAGTTTGTCTTGAAATATTTTAACCGATAATAATCGAATAACTTTTTGTAAGATGTCACGCAAATTGAATTCAATTTGTTCCAGATCAAGTCGATCGGCTTCAATTTTAGAGATGTCAAGAATTTCATTAATGATATCCAATAAAGATTCGCCCGAAAGTTTGATGTCTTGCACTCTTTCAAGTTGTAATACAGAGAGATCCTTGTCCATTAAAACCAAGTCTGCCATCCCAATAATTCCATTCAAGGGAGTTCTTATTTCGTGACTCATATTTGCTAGAAAAGAGCTTTTTGCCAGAGTCGCTTCTTCTGCAACTCGTTTCGCATAATCCAGTTCCTGAATTGTTTTTTCGAGTTTTTTTGTAGTCAGCTCAAGTGAATGTTTTTGTTTGAAAAATTCAATATAAGCTTTAATCTTGCTTTGAAGGATTTCAAGATCGAGTGGTTTGTAGAGGTAATCAACAGCACCTGCTTCATATCCTTTAAAGACATGTTGACGCTGTTTGCTGATTGCCGTAACAAAAATAATAGGAATGCTTCTGGTGCGTTCGTTGCTACGCATTAATTCAGCTGTTTCAAAGCCATCCATTTCGGGCATTTGAACGTCTAGCAATACCATTGCAAAGTTATATTCAAGCATCAGTCCCAAGGCCTCATTGCCAGAACGGGCTTTGACTATATTTAGTTCAGGGTTTTCAAGTATACTTTCGAGGGTTAATAGGTTCTCCTCGCGATCGTCAACGATTAGAATGTTGAATTTTTCTTTTATCTCCATACCAATTTGTTTGGGTAAGTTAGATTAATTTGCACATATTACTTCACTTATGCAAAATACAAATTTCCTTTAATTAATGTATGATAAAGTTAATATTTAACCAACAGTTTGTTGTTATAAACTTTCATTCTATTTGTTGCAAATTGTTTTATAGTTGCAATAGGCGCATAAATTTTTGTCTGAGGTTTGATTAAATGTCGTTTTTTTATCAAAAATTTCTTTAATCAGATGGATAAGAGAGTCCTCAAAACTATCGTAAGCTGATTGATCCATGGTGTTACCCTCCGGCGTTTTCAATTCAATAAAGCCTTCAGATATTTTTTTTAGGGAGTAAATGCCAGGGTAAATGGATTCCATTGAATTCGACCTTTTATGAAATAACCATGCATAAAAAGCCAGTTGAAAACTCTTGTCTGTTTTAGCTTCAGTAAAAAGTTGATCCCAATCTTTGAATGTTAGGTCACTGCTTTTTATGCTTCCTGTTTTATAATCAATAATTCGAGTA
>JBFFMB010000391.1:0-2591 GCA_041554455.1 Bacteroidales bacterium | reverse complement strand
CAAATTTGAGAGGAACAAAAGAAACGAGTAAAAAAGCATTTTTTCGTTCATAAATAACTCTTGAATGAATTTCAATTTTTTTGGATAGACTTTTTTTTGACTCACTACTGATCAATGAATCAGTAATGATTTCAAAATGAGTATTGATCAACGAAACTTTCGGATTGCAATCATCAATTATGAGAGGGATTTTTTCTAAATAAACAGGTAGATTTTCAAAGCTCGGCAAATAAACGGCTTCCTTAAAGCTCAGGTTTTGCTGTTTTTCGCTGATAGTAGTTGTCTCCCACACTATTCGACGAGAGGATTCAGCATAACACTTTCCTGCCGCAAAATAAATAAAGACTACTAAAAAAATACCCCTAAGTTTCATCAACTAACACTCCTTAATTTAATGCTTATTTCTATAAGCCTATGCAAATATACTAGCAAAACTAATCAATCCAGAACAATTCAAAATTTTAACGAAATAGCTGAACAAATATTTCGAAAAAAAGATAAAACTCAAAAAATAAGCATGAAATAAAAAATTGTTTGTATTATTGTATAAGCCTATTTGCGGGTTTTTATCTTTGTGATAATTTTTATTTTAAAACAATAAATGGGCTGTTTTAGAGTTATAAAAACGATACGCACAAAATATTCAAAACGAAATGATTAAATACAACAAGATCTTTTATTTACTCACACTATTACTCGTAATAGTTATTTTCTCTTCTTGTAACAAGATATTCAAGGGAAAATCTTCACAAGGAAGTAGTCATAGTACAGGTTGGGACTACGGAAATCCAGATAATGGAGGATTTGAAGTTTCCGACATCAGGGATCAAGAAACAGGACCTGGGCTTGTTTTCATTGAAGGGGGTACTTTTGTGATGGGTGCTACTCAAGAGGATATGCTTAGAGACTGGAATAATATGCCTCGCAGAATTACTGTACCTTCTTTTTACATTGATGAAACAGAAGTTAGTAATGTAGATTATCTTGAATACTTACATTGGTTAAAACGCGTATTTGGTCAGGATTATCCTGAAGTGTATCAAAGAGCGTTACCCGACACTTTAGTTTGGAGAGATAAATTGGCTTACAATGAGCCTCTAGTTGAAATGTATTTACGTCATCCATCCTATCACAATTATCCTGTTGTTGGTGTTTCATGGACACAGGCAACCGAGTATTGCAAATGGAGAACTGATCGTGTAAACGAACGTTTACTAATCGAAGCAGGGGTTATTTCTGCTGATCCTGATCAAAAGAATGAAAATAATTTTAATACTGAAGCTTATCTTGCCGGCCAATATGACGGATTACCTGTTTTGGATAAAAAAGGAGGTATACGCTTAAATCCATTCAAGAAAAAAAATGATGCTGATTTAGTTGAAGACGATGGAACAGCTCGTCGTGTGAAATATGAAGATGGAATTTTATTGCCTAATTATCGTCTACCCACAGAAGCTGAATGGGAATATGCAGCCCTTGGCTTGATTGGCAACACAAATCAAGAACGCATTGTTGAACGTAACACCTATCCATGGAAAGGAAATCATATACGCAATAGTGATAAAAGATATATGGGCAGTTTTGTAGCGAATTTTAAACGTGGACAAGGGGATTATATGGGTGTGGCTGGCAGCTTAAATGATGGTGCCGATATTACAGCGCCTACCGATTCATACTGGCCAAATGACTTTGGTTTATATAATATGGCTGGAAATGTGAGTGAATGGGTGCAAGATGTTTACCGCCCACTTTCATCTGAAGATATTTCAGATTATAGCCCCTTCAGAGGAAATGTTTTCACAAACAAACAAACAGATTTTGAGGGTTTTGTAGCCGAAAAAGACAGCCTAGGTCGATTGAATTACGTTCCTGTTACTGACGAAGAAAATCGTAGTCGTCGTAATTACCGTAAAGCAAATAACATCAATTATAATGATGGAGATTTGCGTTCAACGATAACCAATGACTGGCTTAACGACAAAGATAACAATACCAAAAAAATGTATAATTACGGCGTTAATTCTCTGATAAGCGATCAAGCTAGAGTTTACAAAGGTGGATCATGGAAAGACCCTGCTTATTATCTTAGCCCCGGTGTTCGTCGTTTCCTCGATCAAAATGAGGCCTCCAATAGTATTGGTTTCAGATGTGCGATGAGCCGAATGGGAAATAATATTCCAAGGTAAAATGCTATAAAAAATATTCAGCCCCATTCCGTTCTTCGGGATGGGGTTTTGTTTTATCTTTGAAATATGATCATGAAGATTAAAGAACTTTATACAGAATATTTAAAACATCCCATCATCACTACAGATAGTAGGAATACACCTGATCATTCAATATTCTTTGCATTAAAGGGTGAAAGCTTTAATGGCAATGAATTTGCATTAGAAGCAATAAAAAAAGGGTGTTCAATGGCTGTTGTAGATGAGCCTGATTTGAAAGGAAAAGATCACTGTTTTTTTGTTGCTGATGTTTTGGAAACGCTACAAGAATTAGCAAAATATCATCGATCATTACTCAAAATTCCTATCATTGGGATTACCGGGACCAATGGCAAAACAACAAGCAAAGAATTAATTAAAACAATT
>JBFFMB010000390.1:0-2594 GCA_041554455.1 Bacteroidales bacterium | reverse complement strand
TGGCTTTAGCCAATTCTATTGCCTGTGGATTATCGCCATGGATGCAAACAGTATCAGCCTGAATGGGAATTTCTACGCCATCAATGCTTTCAACAACAGCATCTCTTATCATTCGTAGCACTCGTTTTTTACAACTCTCGGCATCATGAATCACAGCACCTTCCACTCCTCTCGGAACTAAAAAGCCCTCATTCGTATAAGCACGATCAGCAAATACTTCGGAAGCCGTTCTCAGCCCTACTCCTTTTGCCACTTCGATCATTACTGAATTGGCCAATCCCACAAAAATCAGGTTTGGATCGATTTCATAAACAGCTTCAGCAATGGCCAAGGCTTGTTCTTGATTAACCGCTGCTTGATTATACAAAGCCCCATGGGCTTTGACATGCATTAATTGACCACCCATGCTTTCCGTCATGTTTTTAATCAATAGCAACTGATCTTTCACTAAGATTTTAAGCTCTTCCGAGGATAAATCCATAGGAAGTCTACCAAAGTTCTCTTTATCATCATAGCCCGGATGTGCTCCAATAGCCACATTATGTTCAAGTGCCAGTTGAATGGTTTGGCGCATACTATTCACATCTCCTGCGTGATAACCACAAGCAATATTTGCAGAACTGATATATTCCATAAGGGTTTTGTCATTTCCGGCACCTTCGCCCAAATCACTGTTGATATCTATTTTCATCATTTAAAATAATCCAATAACATGTAATATACTCTTCACCCCAAGACCTATCATTACCATAACGACAAGGATCCCAAAGATATTTTGAATGGGCTTATTAGTAAAATTAGCCAATACTTTTTTGCTATTCATAATGATCAGTAAATAAATAGCAATGACTGGCAGCAGAATTCCATTCGCGAATTGCGCAAAAACAATGGCTTTAATGGGACTAAAGCCTATGGCTGAAAACACAATGCCAATCATCAAAATAATCATCCAGACCGTTTTAAAGCGTTTTGACTTCAAGTCTATTTTCCACCCTAAAATCCCGGATGTAGCATAAGCCGCAGCTAAAGGAGCTGTTATTGCTGAGGAAATCCCGGCGGCAAATAATCCGATAGCCATAAAAATTCCAGCCCAATTCCCTAATAAGGGTTTGAGTTGCGAGGCTAAATCAGCTGCACCTGCAATTTCTGTATTCGTTCCATAAAAGGCAGTAGCGGCTGTTATGACAATCGACATAGAAATTAGTCCTCCTAAGAGTATTGAAAAAAACAAATCCGTACGAGCCGTTTTCAAATCATTTTTTGATTTCCACTTTTCTTGTACAATGGAGGCATGTAAAAATAAATTATAGGGAACAACCGTTGTTCCAATCAATCCTATTAACATATAAAAACTTCCCGAAGGCATGCTAGGAACAAACATTCCCTTCAAAATAGGCAATAGCTCAGGACCAATAATAACGGTAGTTGTAATAAAAGAGATACTCATCAATAAAACCAAGGCTATTAAAATTCGCTCAAGACTTTTATAGCTTCCCAACATCAATAAGCCAAATGCAATGAAGCCAATAACAGGTCCCCAGAACTGAATATGAAAACCTGCAATAGAAATAGTGGAGATTCCACTTAATTCGATCATCCCTAAGGAAGCTCCTAGAATATTTCCTGTTTCGTAAGCGGCATTACCAATAAGAATGGCTGATAAAACTAAAACAATGGCAATCACTTTTGGGATGGGTGATTGAAATTGCTGACGAAGGGCTTCGCCTAATCCTCGCTTTCCAATGATCCCAAGACGAGCAGTCATTTCTTGTAAAATAATCGTCGCAACAATACTAAACACCAATCCCCACAACAAAGCATAGCCAAATCCTGCTCCTGTTAACGAACAGGTTGTGATGGTTCCTGGTCCAATAAATGCTGCTGTAATTAAAATCCCGGGGCCAAAATTCCTGAGCCTCTCCTTAAAATTCATAAAATTGAAATTAAATTTAAAGTTAAAAATTTATTGGCTAATTTTACGGAAAAGTATAGTAAATGAAGACAAGTATCCAAGTCGTCGGTATCCCTTTTGATGATAAATCCTGTTTTATGCGTGGACCTGCTTTAGCTCCCGATGAGATCAGGAAAACATTACATAATGGTGCCTCCAATTTTACCGCTGAAAATGGCATCGATATTTTTGAAGATATTGATTTGATTGATCATGGCGATATTAAGGTTGACTATTTTGAGGAGATCTACCCTGCATTAAAAAAAATAGTTACAAATAATCAGATTCTTTTTCTGGGAGGGGATCATTCCATTAGCTTCCCCATCATGCAATTGATGAAGGAATTGCATGGCGAGTTTGACATCTTACATTTTGATGCCCATCCTGATTTATATGAGGAGTATTTGGGAGATCCTCATTCGCATGCCTGTCCTTTTGCACGAATCATGGAAAATAAATTATGTAATCGGCTGGTATCAGTTGGAATTCGAACTTTGAATAAACATCAAAAAGAACAGGCAAAACGTTTTGGAGTGGAACTCATTTGCATGAATGAGATCAAAAAAATGAAGAAACTAAGGTTTAAAAGACCTTTATATATATCATTCGATATGGATGCTATTGATCCAGCATTTGCTCCGGG
>JBFFMB010000389.1:0-2596 GCA_041554455.1 Bacteroidales bacterium | reverse complement strand
TCTGGAAAGAAATGATTTAAGAAATACCAAAACGGCTATTCAGTCAGCCAGTGCTCAACATCCTGCGGCCATAAATTTTCAATTTAAAAAAGCACTCTATTTAATCGCAGATTCAAAATACGAAAAGGCCTTGCAAATTTTAAAAAAGGTCGAAGTATTTGAACCCGAAAATGCAGAAATTTATCTAACCAAAGGTGTTGTTCTATCGCATCAAAAAAAATATGATGAGGCCATTGAAGAATATAAAAAAGCGGTTGCTTTAGCTGATGACCCTGAAGAAATATACACTAACATCGCTTTTGAATACGAAAACATGGGCGATTATTCAATGGCCATTGGCTTCCTAAAAAAAGTTTTAGAAATAAACCCTGAGAACGAAGCCATTATTTATGAATTATCATTCTGTTACGAACTAGCGAATCGTTCGGATGAAAGTGTAGCTTTTTACACTCAGTTTATTGATAAAAACCCCTATTCAAAATCTGCCTGGTTTAATTTAGGAATATCTTTCAATAATCTTGAGCTTTACGAAAAAGCAATTGACGCTTACGATTATGCGATCGCAATCGATGAAACATTTGCTTCCGCTTATTTCAATAAAGCCAATTCGCATACCCATTTAAAAGAGTACGATAAAGCTATTGAGGCCTATACAGAAACCTTCAGTTACGAAGACCCAGAAGCCATGACGTATTATTATATTGGAGAATGTTACGAAAAACTAGGGGAGCATCTAAAATCCATCGAATATTACAACAAAGCAACCGATCTGGATGATCAACTGCCAGATGCATGGATAGGGATTGGCTTATCAAATATAGAGTTGGGGCATTTAACAACAGGATTAAAATGCATACGCAGAGCAGTTGAACTGGAAGAAATAAATGCTGAATACTGGTATATTTTGGGCGATTCTCAACGAAAGTTAGGATTACTAGAAGAAGCTGTTGAATCCTATCAAAAAGTATGTGATTTAGAACCTTCACATCCCGAAATTTGGATGGATTATTCAGATATCTATACAAAAATCGGAAATTTTGAATCAGCAATCACGGTTCTGAAAAAGGGCATTGAAGCCCAAACTAAAAATGCAGATTTTCATTATCGGCTTGGCATTTATTATTTAAAATCTGGACTAACCAAAGAAGCTTACAAAAGTTTTGAATATGCGCTAGAGCTGGATTATAAAAAACACACCCACTTATTTGAGTACTGGCCACAACTAAAAGATGACTCAAACATCCTAGGTCTTATTGATACATTTACAGACTAAACTCCTTTTTTGATAAATTTACATTATGGCAGACTTAACGACAACATATCTTGGCTTAAAACTAAAAAATCCAATCATTGCTGCAAGTAGTGGCTTAACTGAACATTTAAAAAGCATCAAAGAACTAGAGAAAAACGGAGCCGCAGCCATTGTTTTAAAATCTATATTCGAGGAAGAGATCACTCATGAATACGAAGCTTTAGTTAAAGAAGCTGATACTTTGGGCTACAATGCCGAGCATATGGATTATTTTGATTATCAGATTCGAGAAAAAAACATTACACGATACATCCAATTAATTAAAGAAGCTAAAGCTGAAGTAAGCATTCCAATTATTGCAAGCATCAATTGTTTTAGCACACACGAATGGGAATATTTTGCATTAAATTGCGAAAAAGCTGGAGCTGATGCTCTTGAAATCAATATGTTTATCCTCCCATCCGACATCACAATTGAAAGCAATCTCGTCGAGAATAAATACGTACAGATAATTGAAAAAGTCAGAAACAAAATAAATATCCCTATCGCTCTAAAAATCAGTCCTTATTTTTCAAATTTGGGCACTATGATTCAGAAACTATCTAAATCGGGTATTCAAGGATTGGTATTATTCAATCGTTTTTTTAGTCCAGACTTTGATATAGATAAATTAGAACTAACATCCTCTTTCGTTTTTAGTAATCCTGATGATATCGCATTATCCTTACGATGGGTGTCCATCATGTCAAAGAGAATTGATTGTGACATTGTTGCTTCAACTGGCATACACGATGGTGAAGGTGTTATTAAACAAATTTTGGCTGGAGCAACGGCTGTTCAATTGGCTTCGGTTTTATACAAAAACGGAACCACCATCATTAATGACATGCTTATAACCTTGGAAGACTGGATGGATAAAAAGGGATACAAAAACTTGGATGAATGTCGTGGTCTATTAAGTCAGTCAGAAAGCACCGACCCTGCACTCTATGAAAGAGTACAGTTTATGCGATATTTCAGCGGTAAATTTTAATTTTAATTATTTTCATGAAAGAATTCATCATCCTTGTTTTAAAAGGATTAGGCATGGGAGCTGCAAATGTGATCCCCGGAGTATCCGGAGGAACCATTGCACTTATTACTGGTATATTCGAACGACTAATCAATGCTATCAAATCTTTCAATTTCAAGGCGATAAAACTTCTTTTCACGCTGAGATTTAGTGATTTTGCAAAACATACCGACTTAAAATTTTTAACGGCTGTATTCATTGGTGTTGCAATCTCAATAATCGGATTAGCTCGTCTTTTTGATTATTTATTTTTGAATTATCCGGTTTACATA
>JBFFMB010000388.1:0-2596 GCA_041554455.1 Bacteroidales bacterium | reverse complement strand
CTATCTTTTATGGAAAATGATTATGACTTTCAAGCAGGAGCCAGCTTTGTAATGTCTAAAGTAACCTTTCAAAAAGACTTTACCGATTATCAGGCTCATACTGATAACCCTATAAAACCTCCACCTTACTTTTATGCTGCAAAAAAAATTAACGATAAACTAACGGTTGGATTTGGGTTTTACGCACCTTATGGGAGTACAACTCAATGGGACGATAATTGGGCTGGAAAAATGCTTATACAAAACATCTCATTAAAAGCTTTTTATTTCCAACCAACCATTGCTTATAAAATATCTGATAAACTTGGAATCGGACTAGGTCTTGTATACACCAAAGGAGATGTCGTTTTACAAAAAGGACTCCCTTATAGCGATGACGCAACAGCAACATTGGAAGGCACTACAAGCGCTTGGGGATATAATATTGGATTGTATTATAAATTCAATGAAAAATTATCTTTTGGTATTGATTACCGCTCAAAAGTTATGATGAAAATGAAAGATGGAGATGCTCTTTTTAACATCCCACTTTCTTTACAAACAACCGTGCCACCAGTCAATAAATTCAGTGCTGATCTCCCAATGCCAGCAAATTTAGATATTGGTGTTTCGTATAAGGTAAATGAAAAGCTCACTTTAGCTGCCGAAATTGGCATCGTATTTTGGAGTACCTATCAAGAGCTCAGCTTTACGTTTGCTGAAAAAGGAACATTGTTAAATTCGGTGAATCCTCGAAAATATTCAAATTCTGTCATTACAAGAATTGGTGGTGAATATAAATTCAATGAAAAATGGACGTTCAGAGCAGGTGCTTATTATGACCCATCTCCTACCCATGACGATTATTTTAACCCAGAAACGGTTAGTTTAAATACACTATCCTTTACCTTAGGAGCAACTTATACCTATGATGAACATTGGTTATTTACATTCTCATATTTACAAACCAATGGTTTAGAAACACAGAAATCATATATTCCTAATAACTTCTCGGGAACATACCAAACAGTAGCCTATATCCCTGGAATTGGAATCAGGTATCGTTTTTAATATTAAAATTTGAAAGACATGAATAAAAAATATATAATTGGATTCTTTGCCCTCACATTACTATTTGCGTGTGAGCCAAAAATTGCTGAATTTTCAGCAAGTGATGGAACGGCCGATTTCACAACTTACGTTGCTCTTGGAAACTCATTAACGGCAGGATATGCCAGTAATGCGTTATCACGTCAAGGACAAATTTATTCTTATCCAAACATGCTTGCTGAACAATTTTCAAAAGTAGGAATGACTGGAAATTTCGATCAACCATTAATGCCTCTAATAAATAGTGTTGATATTGGTATCGGTATATCAGGATCAACTTTTCACCCAAGATTAATTTTAGGAGGATCGCTAGACTGTTTAGGTGTAACTTCATTAGGTCCTGTCATGGCCTCCACCACGGCTTCATCTACTGAATTACAAGGTGCTTTGTTTACATCTGTATTCGCTGGTCAAGGACCTTTCAATAATTTTGGTGTTCCTGGCGCAAAAGCGGCTCATCTATTAGCTCCTGGCTATGGTAGTATTGCAAACGTTTCACTTGGAACTGCGAACCCTTATTATGTAAGATTTGCAAGTAGCGCATCAACATCAGTTGTTGCTGATGCAATGGCTCAAAACCCCACATTCTTTTCTTTGTGGATTGGAAATAACGACGTTTTAGGTTATGCTACTTCCGGTGGAATTGGAGATATTTTAACCCCAACTGCAAATTTTTCAGCATATATGTCTGCACTTGTTACAACTTTGACATCAACTGGAGCCAAAGGAGTGATTGCAAATATTCCTGATGTAACCTCAATTCCTTTTTTCACAACAGTGCCTTACAATGCATTGGTCTTAACTGAACAAGCTCAAGTAGCTGGTTTAAATGCTGCCTATGCCCCATTAGGAATTACCTTTAATCTAGGACAAAATGCGGTGATCATTGCCGACGCAAGCGCACCTGGAGGGATGAGACAAATATTATCCAATGAACTGATACTATTGAGTATTCCTCAAGATAATATTAAATGTAGTGGCTGGGGTAGTCTAGTTCCCATCCCTGACCAGTATGTTTTAACCACCGCTGAAATTGCAGCCATTGCAGCAGCAACAACAAACTTTAATACAATTATTGCTGATTTAGCAACTACGCATGATCTAGCATTGGCCGATATGAACTCACATTTAAAAAGTCTAAAAACGGGCTTAATTTATGATGGAATTGGAGTCAATACGACCTTCGTAACAGGAGGTGCTTTCTCATTGGATGGTGTTCATCTTAACCCTAGAGGATATGCTATTGTTGGAAACTTCTTTATCGATGCCATTAATTCGCATTACAACGCAAGGGTTCCAAAAATTAATATTTCAGATTACCCGGGAGTTGTATTCCCTTAAAAATAATTGAAACATATTATAAAAACCCGCGAATCTTTCGTGGGTTTTTTTTATTTTTATTCCATGAAAAAATTAGTTTTTGCAACAAATAATAAACACAAACTCACTGAGGTTAAGGAATTATTAAAAGCTGAATTCGAAGTTGTGGGATTGAATGACATTGGCT
>JBFFMB010000387.1:0-2601 GCA_041554455.1 Bacteroidales bacterium | reverse complement strand
TCACCACTTTGATTGTAGGTCCCTGCTTTTGGTTTATTTCCGATGGCTTGACTGAATGCCTCTTCCACTCCTAAAGTGCGAACATTGTATGATAAATCACTAAACAAACAAGGTTTAATATCGCCGCTAGCAGTTAATCGCAAACGATTGCATTGTTTACAATTGCCTCCATCTCCTCCTTCAACCACCGAAAACTCACCTGTTTTTAAGTTCATCTGATGAATAAAGCGGATCTTCAAATCATTTTCTTTGCAATAATTGGCAACATCTTGGGCATGCTTTTCTTTGGATGATTCCCAAATCACACAGTTAATTTTAATGGGCGTAAGTCCTGCTTTCTTAGCCGCAGCAATGCCTTTAAAAACCTGATTGATGTCTCCCCCACGACTCACCTCACTAAATTTTTGGGCATCAAGCGTATCTAGACTTATATTCAATCGTTGAAGCCCAGCTTCTTTTAATTCAGCTGCAAATTGCTCCAATAAAATGGCATTGGTGGTCATTGAAAGATCTTTCACTCCCTCCACATTCCAAATCATTTTTACTAAATCTACAATTCCTTTACGAACCAATGGTTCGCCTCCAGTTAAGCGTATTTTGTCAATTCCAAGACTTACTCCATGCTTTACCGCATCCACAATTTCATCAAAAGATAAAATATCCTTATGATGCATTTGAGGAACTCCCTCAGCAGGCATACAATAAGTACATCTTAAATTACAACGATCGGTAACCGAAATTCGCAAATAATTAAGGGTGCGATTATATTTGTCTAACATCTACTAATTCTCCTTCATTTAAAGTGGATACCCCCACAGGTATCGAAATCCATGCATTGGCTGCAGTCAAGGCAAAAATATGAGCTGAGCCATGATAGTCGATGGGCCAAATTTTGCCCTCTTCAATTTTCACAGGCAGAAATGATCGACGTTCTGAACGTTTACGATTATACTCCACTCCCATTGGCAAACGAATTTCCAATGGTTTGAATTCATGCCCCATCAATTTATAGATCAAGGGTTTTGTTAAGATCTCAAAAATATTGAATGAAGACACCGGATTCCCAGGAAGTCCAAAAATAAATTTATTTTTCAGCACTCCAAAAACAACAGGTTTGCCGGGCTGAACTGCCATTTCTTTAAATTTTATATCCACCCCTAATTCATCGAATATCTTAGGCACAAAATCAAAATCACCCATGGAAACACCACCCGTCAATAAAATAACATCGCTATCATCTATGGCTTTTTTAATCACCTTTGTAGTTGATTCTTCGGTATCACGAGCAATTCCAAAATACAAAGGCGTTACATTCATTTTTTGCAATTGTGCGATCAATTGATAGGCATTTGAATTGCGAATTTGCGATGGACCCGGTACAATATGTGGTTCAACCAATTCATCTCCCGTAGAGATCACTCCTACTCTTACTTTTTTATATACTCTTGGGTTATCATATCCAACAGCCGCAGCAACAGCCAGGTGTTGAGCTTTCAAGAGCGTTCCCTGCTTCAATACCAAATCATTCACTTTGACATCTTCACCCAATGGAACAAAATTTCGTTTGGTGTCTTTACCTGTAAAACGAATTTTTTTATTTTTGAACTCTTCCGAATCTTCAACTTTAATGACACAATCAGCACCTTCTGGCATCATCGCCCCTGTCATTATTTTGGAACATTGATTTGCAGCAATCGCCTTTTCTGGTTTTTGTCCAGCGGCTATCACCTCCAAAACCTCCAACTCATTCTTCAGATCCTCATAACGTATGGCATAGCCATCCATAGCTGATTTTGGGAAGGGCGGCATATTGATATCCGAAACAATGTCTTTAGCCAATATACGATCAAGCGATTCGTTGATAGAAATGCGCTCAGTACTCATCTCATAATAAACAGCATCCTGTACTATTTTCAATGCATCTTCGAAAGCAATCATAGTAAAAAATATTTAGTTTACAAAGTTACAAATCATTCATCAAATTTTGCGTGGAAATGTTTCTAAATACATAACGTAATTTATTTGTGTTTTTGACTAATAACTTCTTTTGATTTAAGCGTAAGAAGTCATTAATTAGTCTAATTATTTGTGTTAAAGTGTTTAGGTTTTTTTGATAAATATAAATCAGCCACGAAAATATTACAATCGAATGACCACTGAATATCTATTGAATGTCAATAAATCATTACCGTATTTCATCATAAAAAAATTCAAAATTACGCTTTAGGCTTAGGCTTTACTTCTGACTTCTCTTTTTTCTCCATTACCCCACGTTTATGGATTATCAGCCCATTCAAAAAATTGCGTAACACCTGATCGCCACAATTTTTATAATTGGGATGATCTTCGCGACGGAAAAAGGCACCTAATTCAGTTGCTGTGATTCGAAAATCCACCAATTTCATGATCTCAATAATATCATCATTCCGCAAATGAAGAGCTACTCGTAATTTTTTTAATACATCATTATTATCCATAATTCTATCTATCAATTTTTAATAATCAATTTTACAACATTTTGGGCGTTATCAAAAAGTTTTTCTCTTTTTTGACAAGCATGATATCCTCCCATTTTTGAGTGTCAAAGTTAATACTAACAAC
>JBFFMB010000386.1:0-2604 GCA_041554455.1 Bacteroidales bacterium | reverse complement strand
TCTATTAAAAAGATGAAATTTAAATTAAATTTAGAGTATTCTTATATTTAAACTTGTATTAATCATTTTTTTGTCGAACTTAATTTTAAAAGAATTTACTTTTAGTTTAATGACTAAAATTAATGTAAAAAAAGGCCTTCTTTAATATTAATTAATTGAATGTCATATGAATACTAAGAAAAACACCAACCTTCTTTTCGCATTGTTAATTATAATTTTAACGCTTCTTTTTGGCAGCTCCTTATTATGGGAAATATCAAACGAAAAAAAACAACAAATTGAATATGCAAAGGTAGAAGCTTTAGCAAGTTTTAATAAGGATTTACTTTATAGGCGTTGGGCTTCAATGCACGGCGGTGTTTATGTTCCAGTTACAGAATTTTCTCCTCCCAACCCCTACTTAGAGTATATTCCCGAAAGAGACATCACAACAGAGTCTGGCAAAAAACTTACCTTAATGAATCCCGCCTATATGACAAGACAGGTTCTTGCTATGGCAATTGAACAATATGGAGTAAAAGGACACATAACTAGCTTAAATCCAATCCGCCCTGAAAATAAAGCAGATGAATGGGAAACAAAAGTTTTACAATTATTTGAAAAGGGAGAAACTGAGTATAGTAGTATCGAGCAAATCGATGGGAAAAAATATTTACGCTCAATGTTTGCAATGAAAGCTGAACAAAATTGCTTGACTTGTCATGCAAAGCAAGGCTATATGCTGGGCGAAATTAGAGGAGGTATTAGTGTTTCTGTTCCTATGGAACCCTACCAAAACATTCAATTTACTCATATAAAGAATTTAATATTAACCTACTTATCAATTTATTTAGGGTTATTGATTCTGGCTTATTTTGTTTATAAACGGTTTTTAAGAATAAATCTTAAAAATAGCATGGCGCAAGCACAGATACAAGAGAGTGAATATCGCTATAATCTTGCCATGAAAGCATCTAATGATGGTTTATTTGATTGGAACCTTGAAACAAATGCCATTTACTACTCACCTGGATGGAAAAAGATGATTGGATACGAGGATAATGAACTTCCCAATGATTTTTCAGTTTGGGAAGAAGCCACAAATCCAGAAGACATTAAAAAATTATGGGAACTTCAAAAGAAACTTATAAATAAAGAAGTAGATCGCTTTGTTTTGGAATTTAAAATGAAACATAAAAATGGTCATTGGGTTGATATTCTTTCACAGGCAGAAGTCATTTTTGATGACGCTGGGAAAGCTACTAGGATTGTAGGAACACATACCGATATTACAGAACGTAAACTTGTGGAAGAAGAATTGTTATTTGCCAAAGATAAAGCAGAAGAAAGTGATCGATTAAAATCTGCATTTCTGGCCAATATGAGCCACGAAATTCGTACACCCATGAATGGAATTTTAGGCTTTACCGATCTTTTAAAAGAACCAAAGCTTTCGGGTGCTGAACAAGAAAAGTATATTAGTGTTATTGAAAGTAGTGGTACTCGTCTTCTAAGTACCGTTAACGATATAATTGATTTTTCAAAAATTGAAGCTGGGCAGACGCATACGACAGTTTCCAAGGTGAATATAAACGAGATAACTAAGCAGTTATACACATTCTTTAATGGAGAAGCACAGAAAAAAGGATTGCAATTATTGTTGAATAATTCATACAGTGTGAACCATCTTCGGCTACAATCTGATCGGGAGAAAATATATTCTATACTTACCAATCTTATTAAAAACGCCATCAAATACTCAAAGAGCGGAAGCAGTGAATTTGGTTATAAGATTATTAAAAATGATATCCTATTTTTTGTAAAGGATACCGGAGTTGGAATTCCAAAAGAAAAGTTTGAATTCATATTCGATCGCTTTATACGAGTAGGTAAGGATAAAGAACACTTTACCGAAGGCTCTGGTTTGGGCTTATCCATTTCAAAAGCTTATGTGGAAATGTTGGGGGGTAAGATTTGGGTTGAATCTGAAGTGGGGGTAGGTTCACAATTCTATTTCACTATTCCTTATAAACCAGAAAAAGATACGGTTTCTTTAACAAAAGAAGTTGACTCAGAAGTAAAATCAGAACCTCATATTAAGGATCTGAAGATTCTGATTGCAGAGGATGATGAATCAAGTACTGAATTACTAAAGATTATTTTAAAGGGGGTGGCCAGTGAGATAATCCATGTATTAAATGGAAGAGAGGCCGTGAATCACTTAAAAAATAATCCTGACATCGATCTAATACTGATGGACATCAATATGCCTGAAATGAATGGTTATGAGGCAACCAAACAAATTCGGGAATTTAACAAGGATGTAATCATCATTTCTCAAACCGCTTATGCTCTTGCAGGGGATTATAATAAATCTATTGAAGCTGGTTGTGATGACCATATTTCAAAACCCTTAAATAAAAAAATACTTTTAGATAAGATTGAGAAGTGTTTAATCAAAATATAAACTTTCTGGCAAAAAACTGGCAAATTCACCATGCTGCTTGATCCATTCTTTTCTTGTCATAAATTTTGTTTTGACTTAAGGCTTTGAAGATGTGGAGTTTTTATAAATTTGCAACCCAAAGGGGGGGCATTACCTGCCGGCAGGCAAGGCTCTTTGGC